>JAIRQI010000094.1 GCA_031256575.1 Coriobacteriales bacterium | reverse complement strand
GCCGGAGCGCAGCTGCGGAGCACTGTCGACCAGCGTGAAGTCGAGTGTCATAGAGCCGTTGCGGAGTTCTCCAATCGAATCACCTGTCGGCTTACCAGCTGACTCATCGGTTGGCTCTCCAGTTGGCTCTCCAGTAGGTTCACTAGCTGGCTCCAGTGAAATGTAGCTGGGTGTGAGAGTCAGCTTGATGGAGTCACCTTTAAAGATATCCATAGAATAACTGTGCTTGTCCGTGCCGCTATATCCCTGCTCCCGGGCTACAGCAATCAATCTACCAGCCTCAATACCATATTGGTCAAGTGGTAAGCCCAGGTCATCTAGATACTCGCGGTAAGTTGCATCATCAATGAAGGCGATGGTAAAAGTGAAGGGGATGTCAGGTCTATCTCCGGTTTCGCCTTCTGAAGGTCCCTGGTAAAAGAGACGTAGATACTCGTCTGTGAAAGCGGCCTCGGAAGCTGAACTGGAGTACCCGACCTCGGTCATGTAAGCACTGGCGGTCACTCCCGAAACACTACTCAGACGATCGAACTGCTGTAGAAAGTCGCTGTTAATTTCTTGAGAGTAATCGAGCACAGACTGAACCTGGAGGTCAAAACCATAATCTATTATGGTGATATCAGTCAGATTCTGTAGGTACATACCCAAAGAGCTAGCCGAAATGAATAGCACCAGGCTGACAAACAGCGAGATGATCGCACTACGGTAAGGCTTCTTGTTGCGCTTCTGGTTCTTCAAGGCCAGAGTACCTTCCAAGCCAAAAAGCCGATTGACCAACTTGGAGGTCTTAACCGCTTTGGCAGTAATCTTAATGTCGTCTGTTTGGCGGATGATAGCTAACGCAGGCTTACCAAAGGTTCTCATTGCCGGGATAAATGCCGAGATCAGGATAGTCACCAAGCCCGTAACAACAGCAATTACCAGGGCTGGCAAAGATATGGATAAGGTCAGTTCGCTGCTGCTGGATGTCAGGTTCTGTAGAATGTCACCGACGTAAATCAAGGTAATACCGATACCCAGTAAACCTAATAAAATACCTAGAGGAATACCTAGCGCTCCAACACAGAGCCCTTCGAACAGGACAGAGTGGCGCAGTTGTTTGCGTGTGGCTCCTACCGAAGTGAGAATTCCGAACTGTCGCGACCGCTCACTGACCGATATGCTGAAAGCGTTGTAGATCATCATGATCGATCCAGCCATGATCAAGACCACTACGATTGCGGTAACAGTAGTGATAAGCTGATTGAAAAAGTCATTCCGCGAGATGCCTAAGTAACGCAGCAACTGGTTGTTATAGCGATAATCCAGTGAATAAGGGGTCTCATCAACTAGCTGGTCTACGTAGTCATAGACCTGTCGAGGTTGTTTGAGTAAGACAAACAGCGTGTAGTCTTCGGTAGCTGCCGAAACATCGCCATCCCAAACGGTCAATAGGGGATATCCTGGAGAATACCAGGTCTCAAAGCCAGGTCTTTCACAGATACCGACTACGGTAAAGGTCAGCGTCTGCTCAGGTATAAATTGCTCACCTAGGTCAGACACAGCTGACTGGTCAGGTTCGGTGCTCGTTAACGCTCCGTCTCCCGAAGTGGTGCCGTCTCCCGAGGCGGAGTCATCTCCTGAAGCAGAGCCATCTCCCGAAACAGAGCCGTCTATCGAGGAGCCATCTCCAAAAGCAGAGCTATCTCCCGAAGCAGAGCCGTCTCCCGATGCGAGGCCTTCTACCGAGGAGGGGTCTCCCGAAGCAGAGCCGTCTGCCGATGCAAGGTCTTCTCCCGAGTTTTGTTCTTGACCTGAGGGCTCGCCTTCCTGAGACTGGTAGCTGTTGACAAAGGAGTTATTCTGGTTGAGCCTTGCTCCATCATAGACGCGGCTACCAACAGTCAAGGTAATCACATCTCCAAGCTGGTAGGGGCTGATGTCTCCCCAGTCCGTGATATGGTTGGGTAGCAATATCTCATGGCTATTTTCAGGTAGGCGGCCAGCAGTCAGGTGAATGCTCATGTCGGCCAAATCGGCCGCCTGAAAGCCGGATATGAACAGGTAGGAATGCTCGACCCCGCTGATTTGGGCGTAGCCGATGTTCTGCATGACAATCAGGCGCTGAACGGCTTCATCGTCTGCAAGCTGCTGGGAGAATCCGCTGTCGACCGCGAAGAACTCGGCATGCCAATTGCCATTGCTCTCGATTTCGTCGGTCACCAGATAATCAAACAGCGAGGCAATGAATGAGGTAACCGCAGTAATCAGCGCGACAGACAGCATCACTCCGATGATTGTCACTGCTGTTCGGGTGCGGTTGCCTTTTAAGCTGCGAAAAGCGACTTTGCTCATGATGTTCATCGTCTAATCACCTCGTCTTTGGTGACATGACCGTCGGAGAGGCTGATAACCCGGTCGGCTTGGATGGCGATGTTTTCATCATGTGTGATAACCAGCAGGGTCTGATTGTATTCGCGGTTGGAATGCTTCAATAGCTCGACGATGTGCTGGCTGTTTTGGCTATCCAGGTTGCCAGTCGGCTCGTCGGCCAGCACCACAGCCGGAGCATGCATCAGAGCCCGACCAATTGAGACTCGTTGCTGCTGCCCGCCAGAGAGCTGGTTGGGTAGGTATTCCCGTCGGTTCTCCAGATTCAACTCAGCCAAAAGCTTGTCTAGGCGGTCCTGGTTGACCTGCCAGCCGTCTAGCAGCACCGGCAGCGTGATATTCTCCACAACATTGAGAATCGGAATCAGGTTGTAGAACTGGTAGATTAGCCCCACCTGCCGCCGCCGAAAGATAGCCAGCTGCTCGGCGCTTTGGGCATAGACATCGACATCGTTTAGGTAAACCTTGCCGGATGTCGGGTTGTCAACTCCCCCCAAGATGTGCAGCAGGGTAGATTTACCTGACCCGCTAGGTCCGATAATCGCCACGAACTCGCCTTTATTGACGCTCAAGTTGACATTGTCCAAGGCAGACACGGTGTTCTCGTCGCGTCCGTAGGTTTTACTGAGATTTTCGACTCTAAGGATTTCCATTAAACCAGCCTCCTTAATTCGCTACCTTTCATGTTAGCGAGCGAATGTGACAGCCAAGTGATGATTGCATAAGTGAAACGTCACTTTAAGTGGCTTGGCTGGCTACCTTAAAGTGTCTGCTGGTGATAGAAGCGCACCATAAAGCGGGCTCCGTGCGGTTGGTTTGCGCTGGCTTTGATGGTGGCGTTTTGCTCAGCCAGAATCATTTGGCTAAGTGCCAAACCGATGCCGTAACTGAATTCACTGGAGTTACGGCCTTTATAGAAGCGCTCGAAGAGGTGCGGCAGGTCCTCCTCCGCAAAACCTCTGCCCCAGTCTTGTATGACAATCTCAGTGAAAACGGGGTTCTGTTCGGTGCTGATTATGATGCTGCCACCAGCTGAAGAATGCTCCAGGCAGTTTTTTAAGATATTGCCGATAGCTTCAGCAGTCCAGGCCAAATCGCAATTGACCGTGCCGCTACCGCTGCGCGTTAGCTCTATGTCGTGCAAGTCTAGGGCAATAACCAGCGGTTTTAGCGCTTCATCGATTAGTTGGTCGACCTGGACTGGCTGCCGCTTGAAGACCGCGGTACCAGTATCAATTTTGGAGATGCGTA
>JAIRQI010000038.1 GCA_031256575.1 Coriobacteriales bacterium | reverse complement strand
GTGGTCAACTCGCCGGGAGCGGCTTTGATTGGCGACGACTTGAACCAGCTGATGGCTGAATCGGTCAGTACTACTCCCCACTTTGCTATTGAGAGCACCGGCTTTTCGGGCTACTTTGGTGACGGTTTTCAGACTGCCATCAACAAGATGATTGATGTCTTAGATTTGCCTCAGACTGGCGTGCGTCCGCAGAGTGTGAACCTCTTAGGCATTGGCCTCGACCAGAAGTACTTTGACAACAACTACTTGACTTTGCGCGAGCTCTTTTCGCTTTGCGGCATCGAGGTGATTAGCGCTTTTGGAGCGACCGACAGTTTGCAGACCATAAAGCAGGCCCGCCAGGCTGCTTTGAATGTGGTGGTCTGTCCGGAGTACGGCACCGCTACCGCTCGCAAGCTCTTACAGGAGTGGGGTACCCCCTATGTCCTGGCCGACCAAGGCCAACCTATCGGCTTTACCGCCACCAGCGCCTTGATTGCCCAGGTCTGTGAGGCGCTGGGCGTTGACCCGACCCCGGCGGAGACGGTCATGCAGAAAGCCCGAGCCCGGGCCTACCTGCAGCTCTCACGTTATGCCTCCTTACTGGGTTTGCCGAAAGGAGCCTTCTATTCACTGCGCGCTCCAGCATCCATGGCCTATCCGTTGGCTACCTGGCTCTGCGACTACCTGGGGATGATTCCAGTAGCCATCGAGCTGTTACCGGGAGACGACCAGGGCTTCGGCCAACGCCTGCGCGACTACCTGTCTGGCATGCAGCTTGACTCAGTGCTCAGCCGTCCGATTGCCGAGACCCCCACCCAGATTGTCTTCTCCGATGGTGACACCATTGCTGCCTGCAAGTTGGCTGGCATGAAGACCTGCGGCATTGAGATTAGCTTTCCCTCGCTGAACTATCTGGATATCACCCGCAAGCAGCTCTACGGCCCAGAGGGAGCACTCTTCTTACTGGAGCAAATCATGAACGGGCTGCGCTACGTGTAGGTAGCAGGTGTGGTTGGGCTGCGCTACGTGTAGGTGGCGGGTACTTGCCGGTAGGCACCAAGGATGCATTGTTAGCCGCTTGCGCAAAGCCTGCTTAGGGTGTAGCTTGTGCTCAGCAGTTTTCTATAAAGCAAAAACCTAGGGGGGTGCCTGATGCCTGATATCGAGATTAACGGCCTAGTCAAACGATTTGGCCAAGTCACTGCATTAGACGGCATTGACCTGACGGTCGAAGCGGGAGAAGTACGGGCCTTTCTCGGGCCGAATGGTGCAGGTAAGACTACCACCATCCGTTGCCTTCTTGGAATCATCAAGGCTACCAGCGGCAGTGTGCACATGTTTGGCCAGGATGCCTGGAAGCAGGCTGTGGAGCTGCACCGTCGGGTCTCCTATGTGCCTGGTGATGTCAACCTCTGGCCCAACCTGACTGGCGGCGAGATTATCGACCTATTCCTATCTTTGAAGGGAGAAAAGCTCGCAGACCGTAGCCGTCGACAACACTATCTGGAGCGTTTTGAGTTAGACCCCAGCCGAAAGTGCCGCACCTATAGTAAAGGCAACCGGCAAAAGGTCGCCCTAGTTGCCGCCCTGGTCTCGCAAGCCGACCTGTACATCCTAGACGAGCCGACCAGCGGCTTAGACCCCCTGTTAGAAAAGGTCTTTCAGGACTGTGTGATTGAGCTTAAAGAGCAAGGCTCGGGCGTGTTCTTATCCAGTCATATATTGAGTGAAGTCGAAAAACTAGCCGACACAATCAGCATCATCCGAGCTGGCAAAATCGTTGAGAGTGGCTCGATGGCTGAGATTGCCAACAAGGCCCAGGGGCGCTCGTTAGAAGAGTTCTTTTTGGCTGAATACCAAAAAGAGGCTTGATTATGGCTGGTCTATTAGTCTATCTACGCTTCTTGATTCGGCGCGAGCGTCTAAGTAGCAGCCTCTGGATTATCTTGTCTTTGGTTTTTACAGCTGGTTTGGTCTATGTCTATCCCAGCCTATTTGAAGACCAGGTGAATATGCGGGACATGCTGGATTTGATGACTTCGCCAGCTATGCTGGCCTTGATGGGGCCAGCCTACGACACTGAGTCTTTGACAGTGATGATGCTCTATTCTGGCGAGATTAGTATCTTTGTGATGGTCTCTTTGGCAGTCATGAATATCTTCTTCGTGGTGCGCCATACCCGCAACGATGAGGAGCTGGGGCGACTGGAGATGATTAGCAGCCTGCCGGTTGGCCGGGTGACCACCGCTACCGCTACTTTTTTACTGGCTGTGCTGGTCAACCTGTTGATTGCTCTGCCGACTGTGCTGGCTATCGTCATCATCCAAGTCGAGGGAACCACCCTGATGGGAGCAGTCGCCTACACCCTGGCCATTTTCTCGGTCGGGCTGTTCTTTGCGGCGGTTGCCCTGCTCACTGCCCAGCTGTTCAGTACTGCCCGGGGAGCCAGCGGTGGCGCACTGATGGTGCTAGGCTTGGCTTACATAATCCGGGCTTATGGCGACATGACTGGCAGCCTGCTGTCTGCTACTCCGCCAATCGGGTTGGGCTTGCAGAGCTTCGCCTTTCTCTCAGACAGGCTCTGGCCATCGCTGGTGAATCTGGCGCTGGCCTTGCTGATTGCCGGTTTGGCATTGCTGGTCTGTGCCAGACGCGACCTTGGCCAGGGAGTCCTGCCCGCTCGTCCAGGCCGGTCCCAGGCTTCCACCGCTTTGCTCAGCTCCCTCGGCTTGACCTGGCAACTGACCCGCAACCTGGTCATGGTCTGGTCTCTGGTGCTGTTCTTGACCGCTGCCCTCTACGGCTCGGTGATTGGCAGCATCACTGACTTTGTCAGCACCAACCCCCTCTATCTACAGATTGTCGCCGGTGGAATCGATGCTGCCAGCACCTTGACCGACGGCTACACTGCCCTGCTGTTCTTAATCATGACCCTGTTGTCGGTAATCCCGGTAATCAACATCACCAATCACGTTCTATCTGAGGAGAAACACGGGCGACTGGAAGCTCTGCTCAGCCGCTCGGTCGACCGCCGACGTCTATTACTAGATTCGATTCTCATCGCTTTTCTGGTCAGTGTCTGTGCTCAGTTAATCTGTGCTTTTGGTATGTATGTGGCTGCTGCTCCTTCTGGGTTGGTTGACTTGCAGACACTACTGATGGCTTCTTTGGTATACCTACCGGCCATTTGGGTATTCATTGGCATTGGGGTGATGTTGACTGGATTAGCTCCACGGTTGAGCTTCTTAATCTGGGTCTATTACGGATACGCCTTTGTCATAGTCTATATCGGCCGGATGTTCGCTCTACCTAAGTGGCTGCCCCGCACTGTCCCCTTTGGCAATGTGCCGCAGATACCCGTCGATGATTTCTCGCTACTGCCACTGGTGGTACTGAGCGTGATTGCTGTTGCTTTATGTGCGATTGGTCTCTGGGGGTTCAAACAGCGCGACATCCAGTAGTTATGCGGTTTCGCGCTCACAGTCGCACTTGACCAATTGACAAAGTGTAATTGCCTTGAAGGAGAGAGACTAGGGCAGACGGTTTGCCCTAGTCAACAGCATCTTTTAGCTGCTGTACCTCTGAGTCGCTTAAATTGCGCCAGCTGCCTTGCAGTAGGTCTGCCAGTTCCAGTGGCCCGAAAGCTATTCGGCTTAGCTCGATTACTGGATGACCGATAGCTGAAAACATCCGCTTGACCTGGCGTTTGCGTCCCTCGGTAATCGTGCAGTAAAGCTCAGTCTGCCATGGGGAGAAGGTCTTATCCACATTTAGGCGTATCTTTTCACGAGCTGTCAGTGGTTTTCTGCTGACCGCTCCCAGCTCGATTATTGCTGGCAGGGTTATTCCGTCGTTTAAAACAATGCCTTGCCTAAGCTGGTCAAGCTGCTCTTGCTGCAGCTGGCCATCGGCAATCACCCGATAACGCTTTGGCACATGGCGACGGGGGTGCAGCAAGCGGTGGGCCAGCTCGCCATCGGTCATGAACAGCAGCAGGCCGGTAGTGTCATTGTCCAGCCGGCCGACCGGGAAGAGCCCGGGTTTCTGCTCAAAGGGAATCAGCTGGCGAACAGTCGGGCGACCTTGGGGGTCGTCCATTGTAGTCAGATAGCCAGCTGGTTTATGCAGCATCAGGTAAGTGGGCAGGTCAGCGGGGTGGACTAGTACATCGTTCACGCGTACCTGGTCGATGCCAGGGGTGATTTTGTAACCCAGCTCTTTTACTACCTGTCCGTTGACAGTCACTTGGCCGGCTGTCATCAGATTCTCGGATCCCCGACGCGAAGCCACTCCGGCTCGAGCCAGGTATTTCTGTAAGCGCATTGGGAACTGACCAGCAGAGTCGGCAGCTTGAGGTGGCTGCGTGCCGGGCAAGTTGGTAGCCTGGGATGGCTGCGTGTCGGACTGGCTGGTATCTTGGAGAGATTGAGTACTGGACGGGTCAGCAGCCTGGGGTGGTTGAGCACCGGGCAAGTTGGCAGCCTGGGGTGGCTGCGTGCCGGGCAAGCCGGTAACCCCAGAAGTCGGGTTGCTGTTTGGTGGGTTGGTCATTTGGCCAGCTTAAGTGTAACTCGATTTGTCAGTCTACCAGCTCAGGGTCAGCATCCTCGCTGAAACTAACATAGGCCAGGGTTGCCTCACTACTCTCGTCTAGCGCTTCAGCAGCGGTAGAGGTTAACCGGGCGCGGATGAACTCCCGGCTGGCCTCGTCAGGAGCGAAGTCGGCCAGAGGAGGTAGGTCTTTTAAGCTCTTCAACCCGAACTTCTCCAGAAAAGTACGAGTGGTGGAGTAGAGAATCGCTGACCCGGGGCCTGAGTCCCGACCAGCCTCGCGCACTAAACCCTTCTCTACCAGTGAGGCTACCACGCTCTCCGAGTTGACCCCCCGGATGCCATTGACGGCTTGCCGGGTGCAGGGTTGGTGGTAGGCGATGACTGCCAGGGTCTCCAGCGCAGCCTGGGATAAGGCTCGGGTGTCCCAGCTGATTACATAGTTCTCGATTAACTCGTGAAAGGCTGGGTGCGAATAGAGGCGCCAGCCACCTGCCACTTCGCGTAATTGAATGCCACGCTCCTCCTCTTCTAGACGGATGGCTAGGTTGCTGAGGGCTAAGTCGACTTCAGAAGGGTTCTTCTCCAGGATGCGGGCCAGGGCCGCTGCACTGACCGGCTCATCGGATACGAATAGCAGAGCTTCGACAGCTGCTTGCAGGTTGTCTGTTATTGGGCTTTCTGTAATCTGCTTGTCGGTAATTGGGTTATCTACAGTTGGGTCGGTTTCAGTTGGGTTGTTAGCAGTATGATCGCCGGAATTCTCCATCATTGCTCCTCCAGGGATCGTAGATACTCATCGATTGGCTCACTTTGGTCTTGTATCGCTAGCGCTGGTGCCCAGTCGGCTTCATCACGCAAGGTCACGATTATCTCTTCTTGGCTTTCGGCCTGTTCGATGTCGATGATACCGCGGTGATAGAGCTCCAGGAGCCCGAGAAAACTAACCACCACCAGGCGGGGGTCGTTCTGGTCGATAATCATGGTCGAGAATTGCAGCTGGCTTTCTAACTGCAAGCGTTTAAGCATCTGCTCTAGCACTTGCTCTACTGCCAGCGGACGGGAGACGATGTGTTCGGCTTCTAGTAAAAAGACCTCGCGCCGGGCGGCTAAGTCGGCACATATTACCGCCAGCGAGTGCAGGGTCACACCTTCCAGGTAGTCTGGTAAAAGGTCAACGAAGTCCGGCTCCAAACCGACCTGGCGAGCGTGCATGCGGCCTTCATTTTCTAGGCGGGCGTTTAGAGCACCAGCCACATTCTTGAACTGCTTGTAGGCTAGCAGCCTGTTGACCAGGATGTCTCTAGCTTCAGCCGGAGTGTATTCATCCAAATCATCATCGATGTCTGTTACTGCATCCGGTAGCAAGGCATCAGCCTTAAGTGCCAGCAAGGTTGAAGCGACCACCAGAAAATCACTGGCAACATCCATATCCAGCTCACGGATAGCATCGATATGAGCTAGATACTGGTCTGCGACATCGCTCACTGAAACCCGTCCGATATCCAGCTTCTGTTCGCTGACCAGCGACAGCAGTAGCTCGAAGGGGCCCTCAAAGGACTCTATGCTAACTCGGTACGACATCCTGCTTCACTTTTCGCTATCTGTTTCTACGGGTTTAGCTTGCATCGGCTTCGTGCTCACTTTTCATCATCGAGTTGCTTCGCTCTTAATGCTTGCCACTGGTTAATACGCTTTATTAATGTTTCGCCCAATAGCTACCACGCTCACCGACAACTTCACCCATCGCTTGCCTCACCCACTGCTAGTTGCTGCATCACGTAAGTCTTCGTAGCCCTAAAAGTAGTCAATCTTCATGGCAGCGCGAACCTCGTCTAGGGTTGCCTGAGCAATCTGGTTGGCTTTGTCAGTACCCTGGCGTAAAACATCTAAAACGTAGCCCGGGTCACGTTCCAGTTCAGCCCGTCGCTCGCGAATTGGTGCGAACTGTTGATTCATCAGCTCAAAGAGGTATTCCTTGACCTTGACATCGCCTAGACCGCCCAGGCTGTAGTGCTCCTTCATTAGCTCGACCTCGGTCTTATCCACAGAGAAAACATCTAAGTAGGTAAAGACGGTGTTGCCGGTGATATTGCCTGGGTCTTCGACGCGCAGGTGGTTGGGGTCGGTGTACATCTGGCGGATTTTGGAGCGTAGGGTGGCCTCGTCGTCAGCCAGGTAGATGGCATTGCCCAACGACTTGCTCATCTTGGAATCATTGCCGGTGATGCCGGGCAGGCGTTGCTCGGTCTCGTTTTCGGGGATAATCGCCTCCGGCTCTTTGAAGACCTCGCCGTAGTAGTTGTTGAAACTGCGGACAATCTCGCGGGTCTGCTCAATCATCGGCAGTTGGTCGACGCCGACGGGCACAACGTCTGCTTTGCAGAAGGTGATGTCCGCAGCCTGGCTGACCGGGTAACAGAGAAAGCCAGCGGGGATTGAGGCACCAAAACCTTTCTGGGCAATCTCGCTTTTGACGGTCGGGTTGCGCTCTAGCCGGGCTAAAGTGACGAGGTTTAAGAAGTAGACGGTCAGTTCGGGCAGAGCTGGAATCAAAGACTGGATAAAGATGGTGGTCTTCGATGGATCAAGGCCGACCGAAAGGTAGTCTAGGGTGACTTGAAAGACGCTCTCCCGAACCTTCTCCGG
>JAIRQI010000113.1 GCA_031256575.1 Coriobacteriales bacterium | reverse complement strand
CCAGCAGACCAAGAGATTAATTCCGGACCATCGTCAGGCCCCGACCCCTTAGCAACAGATGATTCGGATAAGACAGCAGAGCCTGATTATTCCAAGACCAATACCCAGGTCAAAGACATCGACGAAGGCGACATCATCAAGACCGATGGACGCTATATCTACACTCTCAGCCGTGTCTGGAACGACAAGGGCTTTACCGCCACCTTGTCCATCGTCCAAGCGAAAGGGGCAGAGAGTCTTCTGCTCAGCCAGCTAGTCTTAAGTACAGAGAGCGGTACAGTAGTCATGCCGCAGGCTGCTACTGATGGGGGAGTCACCGAGCAAGCCACAGACAGCAAGTACCTGCCTCAAGATAACGTCAATTACCAGGAGATGTTCATCCATGGCGAGACCATTGCCGTAGTCTCGACCCATACGAAATACCGCCCAGAAAGCTATACCAGCGATACTGAGACCTGCGTCGAGTTCTACGACATCTCGGATAAAGCTAACCCCCGGTTGGTCTGGACCTATGCCCAGAGCGGCTGGTATGAGCAGGCCCGGCTGGTCGATGGCAAGCTGTTTGTGCTCACTCGTTTTTACGTAGTAGACACCCCGGACCCGGAAGACCCGGCGACTTTTGTGCCGCTTTTTCGGGATGGCCAGCAGACCATCATCTGTCCGCCTGGCGATATCTGCATCATGCCAGAGGTCAAATCTGTTGATTACGCCGTGGTCGGCAGCATCGATGTCGCCCGCCGCCAGCAAATCGACCAGCTCAGTGTGCTAGGCGGGGCCGACACCATGTATATGAGCATGAACAACCTCTACATTGCCTCCGCCATCTTTGATGAGCAAATCGGTGAACCATACCGCGAGAGTGTCTATACGGTCACCGAGCACAGATACTCGACCCGTACCCAAATCACCCGTGTCGATATTGCCGATGGCTACCTGACCGCCACAGCCCAAGGTATCGTTGACGGAGAACTGCTGAACCAGTTCGCACTGGATGAGTATGCTGACAACCTGCGCTTGGCAGTAACCATTAATGACTCCGCTTTTCAGGCTTATGTGGACAAGGACTTCGGTATCGAACAATACATCTGGCAAGACATTCCCAGCACGAATGCCATCTACGTGCTTTCTCCGGAGTTGGAGGTATTGGGCTCACTGGCCAATCTGGCTGAAACCGAGCGCATCTACAGCGTCCGATTCATGGGAGATATTGGGTATATAGTCACCTTCCGGCAGGTCGACCCGCTGTTTGCTATTGACCTCTCTAACCCTGCAGAGCCTCAGGTGCTTTCAGCTTTAAAGATTCCCGGATTCTCCAGCTATCTGCACCCCTGGTCAAATAGCTTGCTGTTCGGCCTCGGCCAAAACGCTTCTGAAAACGGCCAGGTCAACAACATGAAGCTTTCGATGTTCGATATCAGTGACCCAGCCGCAGTCCAAGAGTTGGATATGCTGCGAATAGACAGCTGGTATTCTGAGGCCCTCTATGACCATCATGCTATTCTCATCGACCCCGCTCGTAACCTGATTGGTTTCGGTGGTGACAGTAACAACTATCTGCTCTTCTGTTATGGTTCGAATGGTTTCACTGAGCTTGCTGATTTAAGCCTCGGCGGCTCGTCCGAGTATGCCTTCAACGGCTCCGTTCGTGGCCTCTACATCGGCAACTACCTCTATGTCTTTACCGAGACCAGCTTGTATGTCTTTGATTTAGAGACCTATCAGCAAGTACAGGTCATCCAACTGGCCGAAGGCGGCTACAGCGGTATCATGCCCCTGATGGTGGAGTAACACTACTTGACGAGAAATACCGAAAGCCACACTAACCAGTCAGCGGGAGATTCCGAAAGCCACACTGGCCAGTCAGCGAGAAGTACCGGAAGCCACACTGACCAGTCAGCTAGATAGTACGAAAGCCACACTGACCAGTGTGGCTTTCGCGCAAGGGGGGGGCAATCATCCAGTCGAGAGACCGGAGGATAGCTTAAAAATAAACACCAGCTGGAAGCACGAAACATTCATTTCCAAGTGGTGAATTACAAATTACTCTTATATTCCGGTACCTGTCAAGGGTTTGTTAGGTAAATTCATCGTATTGCCATATAATTCATCTAATATGTGATTATAACAGTGCCAAATATTAAGCTGTATCTAGCATCATAGAATGATATGAAGAAAGTAACATAACAATTCGATAGAGGGCTAGTCGAGTAAGAACACAATAACTGGCAATTACACACTGCCATCATCCACTAAAGCTCAGTGCATAGATTATCAGAGTTCTGTGCTGAATTTTGCGCTTGTCTACGGTCTTCTGCCCCAAGCCGCAGGCTTGGTCTTCTCCACAAGTTTTTCGTCTGGTGCTAGAATGAATTTCACTTAGAGTAAAACGTCTTCAGCCAATCTAAAGGAGGGCAGTGATGAGCATAACGACGATTGTCAAGGTCGGTGGGATGAGTTGCGACCATTGCGTGAAAGCGGTGACTGAGGCTTTAGAAGAGCTCGCCGATGTCATCAAGGTCGAGGTGAATCTAAAGAAGCAGCAGGCTCAGGTTGAGTCACTGTCGGCTCTAGATGCCAACTTGGTCAGTGCGGCAATCGATGAGGCTGGCTATGATTTCGAAGGTCTAATCTGATGCAGTATGTACGTTACGGGCAAACTGATTTGCAGGTCTCCCGCTTTGGCCTAGGTTGTATGCGTTTTCCGCATGACAGGGCTGAGGCAGTGCGGATGGTCCGCTACGCCATTGACCATGGTGTGAATTACCTTGATACTGCCTATGTCTACGAGGGTAGCGAAGACATCTTAGGTGAGGCCTTGGCGGATGGATACCGGGAGCGGGTCTATCTGGCCAGCAAGGCTCCGCTCTGGAGTGTCAGCGAGTATGCCGATTTCGAGCGTGAACTGGATGTCAGTCTGAAGCGTCTGGGTACTGACTACTTGGATGTCTACCTGCTGCATAACCTCTACGAGACCAACCTACGCAAAGCCCGGCGCCTGGATGGGCCGGGGTTTTTAGATGAGATGATTAAGAAAGGCAAGATTCGCTACAAGGGCTTCTCCATGCACAACAGTACCGAAGCCTTCTGTCAGCTGGTTGATGATTACCGTTGGGACATGGCCCAGATTCAGTTGAACATACTGGATGTTGAGATGCAGGTTGGACAGGCTGGTTTGCAGTATGGTGCGGAGCAGGGTCTGGCGATGGTTATTATGGAGCCGCTGCGCGGTGGTGCCTTGGTAAGTAACGTCCCTGCGGCAGTTAGCGAGCTGGTTCAGAATCATCCTGAGCAGCGTTCGCTGGTGGAATGGTGTTTCAGGTGGCTCTACTGCCAGACAGAAGCCACAGTCATTCTGTCGGGAACGACCACCTTGGAGCAGTTACAAGAAAACCTGGCTATCTTTGAGAGAGCCGATTCGCTGACCTTGAGCGACGAAGACCAGCGCCTGATATCACGCCTGCGCCGGGCTTTTCAGAAGACCAATGCTATTGGCTGTACCGCCTGCCAATATTGTATGCCCTGTAAACAGGGGGTGAAGATTCCCGACTGCTTTGCTATCTACAATAACTTCACAGGCACCGGCCAAAAGACCCTGTCGGACAAGGTCTACTACAGCAACACCCTTGTCGCTAACGGTTATGGAGCTGACCAGTGCATACGCTGTGACGAATGTGTGGAGCTGTGTCCGCAGAAGCTGGAGATTCCCGATTTGTTAGAAGAGCTGCATGCAGTGTTGACCGCCAACCTACCAGCCCGGTTTCTGCATGGCGACTAAGCTTTTGGCTAAGCCCATAAATGGGGAGAAGACCGCATTACCTGCACTGTTTGTATGTCATTAGTAGTTAAGCAATAAGAAGCGTCGGGGGCCTGCGCCTTCGGCGCTTCTTGCTGCAAACCCGAT
>JAIRQI010000180.1 GCA_031256575.1 Coriobacteriales bacterium | reverse complement strand
CGGCTGGAGACACTTTTGTCGATAGCTTGAAACAAGGTTTCCTGGTCAGCGAAGTCGGTTACCGCCATCAACTTGCCGACCATGATTACATTAGCCAGTGTACGTAAATCGTGCTCGTTGGCTAGAGAGGTTGCAGGAATCGGATAATAGGCGATATCGTTGCGAGCTGTATAACCGCTAATCAAGTCGGAGTCTAGGATTACCACACCACCAGGCACTACTGAGCTGACATAGCGGGTATAAGAAGGCAGGTTCATGACAATCAAGGCATCCAACTCAGTCACCAAGGGAGAACCAATCACCTCATCAGAGATGACCACGCTGCAGTTTGCGGTACCCCCGCGCATCTCTGGCCCATAAGATGGCAGCCAACTGACCTCATGACCATCGAGCAGTCCTGCATAAGCGATTACTTTGCCAGCAAAGAGGATACCTTGGCCGCCAAAACCGGCCAGCATGATGTTTAGGTTAGCTGTCTTCATCAAGCCTCCCCCTGCTCGCTACCCAGTGAGGTTGCCGCAGCTGGCGCAGCCTTGACATCTTTGTATACTCCCAGCGGGTAATAAGGCAGCATGTTCTGGCGCATCCACTCAAAAGCATCTTGAGGGGTCATCCCCCAGTTTGTCGAGCAGGTCGAGATGACTTCGATAATCGAATAACCTAATCCCTCAATCTGATACTGAAAACCTTGTCTGATGGCTTTCTTGGCCTGATTGACATGTCGCGGAGTGTCAACGGTGACCCGCTCAGCCAAAGCTACCCCTTCAATCGATGACAGTAGCTCACAGACCTTGACTGGATATCCGGCGACTGCAACATCCCGGCCATAGGGACTGGTTTGAGTGACTTGCCCGGGCAAGCTGGTTGGAGCCATCTGGCCGCCGGTCATGCCATAAATGGCGTTGTTGATGAAGATGACGGTGATTTTCTCCCCCCGCAAAGCCGCATGGATTGTCTCCGCCATGCCAATACTGGCCAGGTCACCATCGCCTTGGTAGGTAAAGACCACCGATTCAGGGTGAGCCCGCTTGAGGCCAGTTGCCACCGCCGGGGCTCGTCCATGAGCGGCCTGAGCCATGTCGCAGTTGAAGTAGTTATAAGCCAGAACCGAGCAACCGACCGGGCAGACCCCGATGGTTATGCCTTCGATTCCTAGGTCGTCAAGGACTTCGGCCACCAGGCGATGGACGATGCCGTGGGTGCAGCCTGGACAGTAGTGAAAGATGTTGTCAGCCAGAGCATGGGGTCGGCTGAAAAGTATCTTATGCTCTTTAGCGATTTGACTCATCACGCACCCCCTTCAGTTAGCGCAACGTCCGTCTGTGCAGTTACACCCTGCGCAGCACCACCCGTCGCAGCGCCCGCCGTCGCAGCGACCAACGCAGCGCCACCCGTCGTAGCATCCGCCAAAGCAACCCGCCGAATGGCTTCTGCCACCTCAGCCGGAGTTGGCACAATGCCACCGGTGTGGCCAAAGAAATGCACCTCCCGGCGCCCATTGACAGCCAGACGCAGGTCGTCCACCATCTGGCCCATCGAGAGTTCGACAGCCAGAAAGCTAGAGCTGGTTGAAATCTGAGCCTGGATGGCTTGAACGCAAAACGGCCAGAGGGTAATCGGGCGAATCAACCCAGCTTTTATACCTTCCGCACGCACAATATTCACAGCGCTGCGCACCACTCGCGAGGCAGCACCATAAGCTACCAGGGTGATGTCTGCATCGTCAGTCAAGTAGCATTCCGCCCGTTGCTCAGTGGCCTGAATCTCAGCGTAACGCTGGTAGCGCTCCAGAATACTGTCTTCCAGTTCCTGGGCATCGAGGTGCATGGAATTCACGATATTCTTCATGCGCTTGTTCTCGTGGCCAAATAGCGCCCAGGGCTTCTCCGGTAATTCAGCTTCCAGAGCTTCCGGCAGCACTACCGGTTCCATCATCTGTCCCAGCAAACCGTCCGCCAAAATCATCACCGGTGTTCTGAACTTATCCCCAATATCAAACGCTAAAGCTACCAGGTCAGCCATCTCTTGGACGGTAGACGGAGCAAAGACCACAATATGACCGTCACCATGGCCAGTTGCGCGGGTCGCCTGCCAATAATCGGCCTGTGAGCCTTGAATGCTACCCAGGCCCGGCCCACCGCGCTGGACATTGATAATCAGAGCGGGCAGGTCAGCGCCAATCATGTATGAGATGCCTTCTTGCTTGAGGCTGATTCCGGGTGAGGAAGAAGATGTCATCACCCGCACTCCGGCCGCCGAGGCGCCGTAAACCATGTTGATGGCGGCAACCTCGCTTTCGGCCTGCAGGTAGGTGCCACCGATTTTCGGCAAGCGCCTGGACATATAGGCGGCTAGCTCAGTCTGGGGAGTTATCGGGTAGCCGAAGAACAGTTTGCAGCCCGCTCGCACAGCTGCCTCGGCCAGCGCTTCATTGCCTTTCATCAGCACTTTCTCAGCCATGACCTCACCTCTCCACCGTGATGGCCACATCCGGACACATCTGAGCGCAGGACAGACACGAATTGCAGGCCTCCAAATCGGTGCAATAGGCCGGGTGGTATCCCCGCGAGCTGATAAGCTCCAAGTCCAGCGCCATGATGCCTTTCGGGCAGGCGTCTACGCAAAGGCCACAGCCCTTGCAATACTGCTGGTCAACGCTGATACGTGGCATTTGCTTAGCCCCTCCGATTTCGATTGAACCAAATACTAAGACGCACCTCACTTACCCGAAGTGCGTCGCAACAACTGTCGAAAATTACAGGCGTTTATTCTCTCACAGCAGAGAACTTTTGTGTAGGTGGAGAAGTACGAGGAAAGAGCCCGTCTTCTTGGAGCAAGAGCTGAAAGTGGACTGACCAGCCAAACCGGGGTGGTCAACGAGTTCAAGCTGTGGTAGTCAACGAAGGTCAAGCCGGGGTGGTCAACAGGCGAATAGATAACTAGACTAGGCTCGTTTCATTTCACGACAACTAGACTAGTCTCGTTTCATTTCGCGTATGGCGAACCTAGTTCCTTTTCTATTGACAGTATTAGCGCTGCATTTCTGTCTTCATATTGGTTCAGTTGATTAGGCAAGGCATCGTATTCATTAGCTGAATATGTTCGGACATACCAACTCTTAGAGTT
>JAIRQI010000175.1 GCA_031256575.1 Coriobacteriales bacterium | reverse complement strand
TGGCCGCACCATGGCAGCAATCATCGAGAACTACCAACGCGCTGACGGCACGGTCGAGGTGCCGGAGGTGTTGCGTCCCTACATGGGTGGCCTCGAGGTGATAGGTTAGGCGAGAAGGGCTTGCCAGGCGGCGCGACTGCCGGGCAGTGCGGCTACCTGGTCGCGCGGGCTACCGGGACGCGCGGGCTACCGGGACGCACGGCTACCTGGACGCACGGCTACCCACCACCAGCGCAGTTACCGAAACCGAGAAGGGGTAATTACCTTGCAAATCACTCCACAAGAAATCTCCGAGACGCTGGCGATGATAGCCCAGCAGAATCTAGACATCCGTACCATTACACTAGGTCTCTCCATCCGCGACTGCGTAGACCAAGATGTGGATAAGTGCGCGGCCAACATCTACGAAAAGCTGGTCCGAGCAGCTGCCGAGCTGGTCCCGACAGCCGACCGGCTGGCCCGGGAGTATGGCATCCCAATCGCCAACAAGCGTATCTCGCTTACCCCGATTGCCGAAGTCTGTGCTGCTACCCAGGCCGCTGACCTGACTCCGGTAGCTGTCGCTATGGACCGAGCCGCCAGTACGGTCGGGGTCGATTTCGTGGGAGGCTTCTCGGCCTTGGTGCAAAAAGGCATCTCCTCTACCGACGCCAGGCTGATTGCCTCGATACCCAGTGCCCTGGCTGCTACCAAGCGGGTCTGCTCCAGTGTCAATGTCGCTTCGACTCGTGCTGGCATCAACATGGACGCTGTGTTGACGATGGCTGAGACCATTCTGGCTACTGCCCAGGCGACAGCTAGAGAGAACTCAATAGGCTGTGCCAAGCTGGTAATATTTGCCAACGCGGTTGAGGACAACCCCTTCATGGCTGGAGCCTTTCATGGCGCAGGAGAGGCCGAAGCGGTGGTCAATGTCGGGGTCTCCGGGCCGGGAGTGGTGCGAGCGGTGCTGGCGGGCATGCCCCAAGACGCCGACATCACCGCGGTCGCCGAAGCCGTCAAAGCCACCGCCTTCAAGATTACCCGGGCCGGCGAGCTAATCGCCCGCGAAGCCTCAAAGCGCCTGGGGGTCGAGATGGGCATCCTCGATTTGTCGCTGGCTCCGACCCCCGCTGAGGGTGATTCGGTGGCAGAAATCCTCGAGGCCATCGGCGTCGGCACCACCGGTGGTCCGGGTACCACAGCGGCGCTCGCCCTCTTGAACGACGCTGTCAAAAAGGGCGGAGTGATGGCTTCCTCCTCGGTCGGCGGGCTCTCCGGCGCTTTTATCCCGGTCAGCGAAGACGCCGGAATGATTCGGGCCGTCCAAGCCGGGGCCTTGACCCTAGACAAACTGGAGGCCATGACCAGCGTCTGTTCAGTTGGACTGGATATGATTGCTATTCCAGGCGATACTACTGTGGAGACAATCGCAGGAATCATCGCCGATGAGATGGCCATCGGAGTCATCAACAACAAGACCACCGCTGTCCGCTTGATTCCAGCTTTTGGACGCCAGGCAGGTGAGTTACTTGAGTTCGGCGGCCTTCTAGGCAGTGCTCCGGTGATGCCAGTCAACCAACACGCCGGCACAGTCTTCGCCCGCCGCGGCGGCCGCTTCCCAGCACCCCTAAACAGCCTGAAGAACTAAAAATGCCACGATTCCAGTAGTTGGTGAATGAAAAGTACCCAAATCGGTGTTTTTCTCCACATGCGAAATGCATGTTAGTTTATACCTGCTAGTCTATCTGGGGTTATGTAGATAACTACTGAGCAGCTTTGCGATTAATGTGGAGAAAACCAACACCCTGCTCGTCTTCGTCCCCGCTACAACCTCTGCACTATTAAGCAAGAGAACTGTAACAGGAATAGCTGCTCGCTACCTAATATGCTCAACTCGATTCCAAGATCAGAACTGATTCGCTGCAAGCGGTAGTCCAAGGTATTGCGGTGAACATGTAGCTGCTTGGCTGTTGCCGAAAGGTTGCAGCCATTCAACAGATAGACTCCCAGGCTGATGATGTTCTCTCGATCTCGAGGTAAGCTGCTTTGCCAAAGCCGCAGGATATCCGGGTGTACGATACTTTCCAGATCAATGCTTCGAGACAACAAACCAACAAGGCAATCCTCAAAGCACTGGCCAAAATCTAGCAATGACGTTTGGTTTACTCCACCTGCCTGGCTGAGTGCCAAGCGTGCCTGGGTCAGGGCATTGCGAAGCCGTCCAAACCCAGTAAACGGCAGGGACACTCCTGCACATAGCTCGTTAACCTTCAAGAAACGCAATAGTCTTTGGTGTTGTTGAGAGGCGTTAGCTGTTGGCTGAGCAAAAACCATATCTTCTATAACCTCTCCTTGATATCTCGAGCTGTAGCGCTCAGCAACCTCACTCCGCTGCACGAGATTCGAATAATCAGTAGCAGCACCCCGCTGAGCTTCTCCAATGTGCTCGATTGCCACAATCAATCCTTCGTGTACAAAGATCCTAGCATCAACAGCTGCTTGCAGCTGCAAAAAGTACTTATCAAGCCGCTCTGAGGCAAAACCTCGGTCTGGCCGACCGATGCAATACAACTTAAAGCGCGTATCTTGCTGCCAGCCTTGGCGGGTCAGCTGGTAGGCGACAATCTGGGGATCAACCGGATACCCAGCCAACAACTGGCTGATAAAGTTGGCAAAGTCGTCAGGTTGTTTTGCAAACTGCTCGCTCCGCTCCAGCGCTGTCTCGACGACCTGTTTCAGACAAGCTATCAAGCTCAACTGACCAATTGTAAACGGAGTATACAGCTCAGTTGCTCCAAATGTGCCAAACACCTGCCCATGCACATGAACTCCGCTGATCATCCAACTACGATCCTGCCAAACATCGGGAACCTGCACAACAAATGGCGGCTCGTTATTGATTACCCGGCTGTCGATAAGTGGACGCAAATGTACTGGCATCAGGTCAACAGGGGAGTAGCCATGACTGAGCAGCTCCGCCCAAATGGTATTGCTGACATCCGCCGGAAGCTCGCCTGCTTTAATGAGCAAGGACATCGAGGCATCCAGCAGAGCAATCGGGTTGGCTAGCTGCTCGGCTCCGATATCTAAGATTTGCTGCAAGGAGTCACCCGCAATCAACGCTGCTTGTAAGCGGTCATACCAGCTGGTGTAATGCTCAAAGATCGCCATCACTTGGTCGAGCACCTTCCCCACAGAGTTTTCATTCATGAGGAGAATAACGCGGGACTTCTCCTGGTCAATCAAGCTTTCATCAAAATCACCGAGAATCATCAAGTTCACGTTCGGTTGGCTGTCAATCAAACGAGCCGCTTGAGCATTATCGACAACATAAAGATGCTCTTCATTAAGAGTCTCTACGTCTCCGCTAAAAATTCGGACACCTCAGATTGTGCAGGATAAATCACTGCTTGAGCAACCGAAAAGGGTCTTCTCCCCAGATAGTTGATCGTAGATGATAGCTAGATTAAGCAGCATCGTTTTGCCTTCCAACCATTTCAGCAATAATGCCGAAAACTGCATGATGATTTCTCATTTTAAGACCGATGACGGTTGCAAGCAAGCTATCTAGACTTAAATCAGGACTCAAATAGCAGCATGTGTAGGTAGAAAGTCTCCAGGGTGAGACGATAATCATGAAACGAGGAGGTTAGTAATGTCTGAGCCGAGTTATGCAATGGGTAGTATCGGAGTGGTGCCGAATTATCTAGATACCAAAACTTACTTGAATCGAGGTAATGGCTTCGCTGTCTGGGAAGCGGACGACTGGAAGAGCACCAGCTTGTCATGGAAGGAGAGCTGTTACATTCATGCCGGGATATCTGGGCCGGTTTTCAGCATCGAAGGGCCGGATGCTCAGGCCATGTTATCGATGGCCAGCATTAACGATGTTTACAAATGGCCGATCGGTACACAAAAGCATCTGGTGATGTGTAATGCTGACGGATTGATAGAGGCTCATAGTCTGGCTTTACGAGCAGCTGAAGACGTCTTTCGCTATTATGCCGGCAACCCCTGGCCGCTGTTTCGTCAGGTGGGAACAGGCCGATTCAACGCCAAGCTTGATACGGTTGATATGTTCATCTTCCAGATTGCTGGCCCGAAGGCTCTGACAGTAATCGAGAAATTAATCGGCCAGAGCCAACGCGATATCAAGTTCTTAGAATGCAAGATGGTCAAGTTGCCAGGCATAGAATCCGAAATCGAGCTGGCTCGCATCGGTATGACTGGCAACCTGGCTTATGAGCTGCGTGGCCCAGCAGAGCTGGGAGCGCAGGTCTACGATATGATCTACCAGGTCGGCAAACCCTTTGGTATGAAACGCTTAGGTTGGCGCACTTACTGTGTAAACCATGTCGAAGGCGGCTTTCCCCAGATTACTGTGACTTTTACGGTTGCTTCAGTCATCGACCCGGTGTTTTTACAAAACCAAGAGATGGTGCTCAGAGGCCTTCCTGATTACACCGGCAGCATTGACCCTGCTGATGTTCGCGCTAGGCTGCGTACTCCAGGGGAGGTAGGCTGGATATGGATGGCTCGCTTTGACCACGAATTCCTCGGTCGCGAAGCAGTTTTAGCTGAGAGCCAATCCCCCCAGCGTAAAGTGGTAAACCTGCGTTGGAACGTCCAAGATATCCTTGATATCGTAGCATCGCAATACCAAGACGGGGAGGAATACCGGCATCTAGAATACCCCTGTGGGGTAGAGCAACCAGCAGGTGGCCACGCTGATCTGGTGACAACCTTGGACGGTAAACCGATTGGTGTCTCCAGTGGTACCACCTACAGCTACTATTACCGTGAAGAAATCTCCCAAGCCATTCTGGACATTAACCAAACCGAGTTAGGTAGCGAGGTCTTGGTGCACTGGGGTGATTTTGGCAAGCGAATCAAGAAGGTGCGGGCAACCGTAGTCCGCTATCCCTACATCGACCTGACCCGCAACGAAGACGATGACCTCAGTAGCATACCCAGTGGAGTCTAAGCGAACGTAGTCTAAGCGAATGCTGCAAGTACTCAAACAGAGGTCATAATCGGATACCGATAAGACAAAGCTAGAGAAGCAGAGCGGGGCAAGGCATGCAATAAAGTCTTGCCCTGCTCTGTTATGGTTCCGATCGTTGCATATGTCGGCTGATTCCGACGGTAGTTTATACTAGCCGGTTACCTCAAGTTTGCGATAAATTGGCTGTAGCGGTGAAATATCGATGCTAAGCGTTTATTAACGATATCGCATTGCGCAGCTTGGCATACATCTCGTCATCTGGACTTCTTTAGGAGTGTTGTTGACAAGGTGTAAGCCAGGGAGTGAGAAGTAGGTGAGATCCAATCATATGATACATCACCATTGAGAATAATTGACGCATGCGTCATAATGTGTCAACGGAGCTGCACTCAAAGGAGACTTCATGGACATCAAACGCGACAAATATCTCAGCGATTTGGTCAACCGCATGCATAATGGTATGGTGAAAGTAGTTACTGGCATCCGGAGGTGTGGGAAGACCTATTTGCTATTCGAGATATTCAGGAACTATCTTCGCGAGATAGGGGTGAGCGATTCACATGTCATAGAGCTCGCACTTGATGACGAGCAAAACGCCCAGTACCGTGATCCGGCAACCTTGTCAAGTTACCTTCATTCGCGAATAGCAAATGACAAAAACATGCATTATGTGTTGCTCGATGAGCTGCAGTATGCCATGACCAACGAGGAGCTAAAAGGTGACGATCCACCTCGCCTGTATGGCGTGCTAAATGGTCTTCTACGTCTGCGAAACGTAGATGTTTATGTTACAGGTAGCAACTCTAAGCTACTGTCGACTGACGTAATGACACAATTTCGGGGACGGGGTGATGAAGTTCGTATCAGACCGTTTTCGTTTGCAGAATTCATGGAAGGTTTCACCGGTGATACCTATCAAGGGTGGGCGGAATATGTCACTTTTGGCGGTATGCCTCTCACTCTGTCCATGAACACAGATGAACAAAAAACACGCTACTTAGAAAACCTTTTTACGGAGACCTATTTGAAAGACATCGTGTCACGCAACAAACTAACGAAAACCGAGGAGCTTGAAGACCTCGTTAATGTGCTAGCTTCAAACGTTGGCGCACTCACGAATCCAACAAAAATCGAGGCAACATTTAGGAGTGTACTCCATTCAAGAATCAGCACCAATACCATCACAGCATATATTGGCTACCTGATAGAGGCATTCCTCATTGAGGAAGCCAAGCGCTTTGACGTTAAGGGGCGCAAGTACATAGGAAGTCCGAAAAAATACTTCTTTACCGACACAGGGCTACGTAATGCCTGCCTTGGATTCAGGCAGGTAGAACAGACACATATCATGGAAAACATCGTTTACAACGAGCTTCGTATGAGAGGTTATTCCGTTGACGTCGGTGTCGTTCAAAAACGAGGTAAAGAAAATGGCAAGGATTATCGCAAAACGTTGGAGGTTGATTTTGTAGCTAACAAAGGGAGCACTCGCTACTACATCCAATCCACTCTCCAGCTGCCTGATGCTCAGAAAATCGCTCAGGAGACTGCATCACTGAACGAGGTCAAAGATAGCTTTAAGAAGATCGTTTTAGTGCGCGATGTAATGAAAGCCAACCGTGACGAGACTGGCATCCTGTTCATGAGTGTCTACGACTTCCTCTTGAATGCTAACAGCCTGGATTGGTAGAGCCCAATACAACCTACCAATAAGACTGGCACATTATTCCTAAATGCCATTAGCTGTTGTCCGATGCTTTGTGTAACTATGGTCAAGCTAACATACTAAGCACTGACGACTTAACCAACCTAATCGGGAGGCAGCATTGCTCCAACCAGAATCTACATCACCTGCACTACCTGTGTGCGAACCCGCG
>JAIRQI010000100.1 GCA_031256575.1 Coriobacteriales bacterium | reverse complement strand
AGCAGCATGCACTGGTAATGCGCGATTAGCTCAGGGGGAGAGCACTACCTTGACACGGTAGGGGTCGTAAGTTCAAATCTTACATCGCGCACCACATTTTCGCAGGTCAGAAGCCTGTTTTATCATATTACAATAGAAACCACATAGATTTTGACCACTTATTGACCACTTTATTATTTCAATTTGCTATAAAAATTGCTTGAAAAGTACAAATGATATCCGAACTCTTAATCACGTAGTAAAAAGGAGCACCCACGAGGGTGCTCCTTTTCATCAACTCAACTTAAGCTAACCAGCTGCTAGCTAGCAGGCTGCCTGTGGCTGCTATCTGGCTGGCTCCCACCAGCTGCTGGTTGGCTGGCTCCCACCAGCTACAAGCTGGCAGGCGGCTTGCAGTTGCTAGCTGACCAGTTTCTGGCCGGCAGCAAATGCAGCTTGCTTGAGGTCTTCGGGTGCTTCTCCACCTGCGCCACCCCAGGCAATATGGTCGACTAGTGTCCAACCCAGATTGCCTAGGAATCCTTGAACCGCTGCTACCGCAGGCGTGTATTCTGCAGCATTCGGGGATCCCTGGGTGATTACAGTCACGAACTTCTTACCCGGATAACGCGGAGCGAAGTCTGGTCCCATGGCTGGGTACAGCCTCTGTATCAGAGTCCAGGCCTGAGCGGTGACTGTCCCCATGTAGATTGGTGAGCCTAAGACAATTGCATCGGCATCCTTTAGGTCGTCATACATCGGTTTCAGATAGTCATTTTGCACACAGGCGGTGTTCTCCGGCTTGCGGCAGGACATGCAACCCTGGCAGCCTCGCAGTTCCTTGTTGTTCAGGTCATACTCGACGATTTCAGCGCCAGCAGCTTGGGCACCTTTGGCTACTTCGGCCAACAATGCTGCGGTGGTACCTTTTTTCTTGGGGCTTCCCTGAAAGATAATTACCTTGCTCATTGATAAACCTCCTCATCACTTATTCTCCACAAGTTCATCGCTTGTAGTGTACATCAAAAACAGCAGGTCTTGATGGTAATCACCAGCCATCTAGGCTACTCGTTTAAGGGTTCAGCCAGGCGTAGGTCTGTGCAGGCACCACCAAACGGGCGGCAGCTGGTAGAATCTGGGCGTCCAAGGGAGTCACGGCTCCGGTGGTCTCACCATCATGCTGGGTCAGCAAAGGTGGATCAGCGGTGATTCGAACGGTCGCACTGAGATGGGTCTCAATGGCGTCCGCTCGACCTGGAAAGCCTCCGTCGCGGTCCAAGAATGCGGCAAACAGTGCTGGTAGCAGCTCCACTGCGTTATGCGGTTTGAGCACAGTCACCTCTAACAAGCCGTCACGAGCATTGTTACCGTGGGTAATAGAAAGCCCAGGCCCGATTTTGGCAAAGTTCAGCAACAAGACGGCTATGCCTTCCGATGTGACCACCCGGTCATCCAGTTCTAGCTGAAAGCGCGAGTAGGTCGGGTTAGCTCGGGAGATTGCTGCTAAGACGTAGGCTCCGGGACCGAAGGTCGGCTTCAGGTTGGCTGCTGCCTTCATGATGTTGGCATCAAAGCCGGCTCCGGCAGCTACCGTGAAACCATAGGTCTGGCGAACTCCATCGACCAGGTAGGAGACTTCTGCCATGTCGAAATCGACCAGATAGGGATGGCGGGCTAGCGCAGCTAAGGCTATCGGCTCATCGGGCAGGCTCAGATTAGTCACCAAGAGATTGCCGGTACCAGCCGGGAAGGGCAGGATGGGGATGTTCGAGTAGCGCAGGGCATAGCAAGCCGCAGAGATAGTTCCGTCTCCCCCGGAAGCCACTACCAGCTCAAAGTCCTCTGCATCTTTGACGTAGTCGGCAATCGGCGTCGTGGCATCGATATTGCGCAACACGACCTCATCCCCAGCTTCTAAAAAGTTGCGGACAAAGTTGAAGATGGCTCCGTCGCGTAAACCGGATAAGGGGTTATTGACAACAAGAATGCGCATACTACCCACCTCCACCCACACTGCTTAGAGCTTGAATGCTTTTCATGATAGCTAGGTCTGATGGCTTGCTGGTGTGGTTAGATGCCCTGGCGGTTTACCAGAGGCCCTCCCATAAAACCCCTCAAGAAACTCCCTCATCAAACTCACACAGCGAGCTGCTCAGCTGATTGACCATTGACCACTATGGTACCATGTGTGCATGACCATACAGCAAACACAGCCACTGAAAACTATCCAAGACAATCAAACACTCACGGAACACATCAAGCAATTATCCCAAGCTAGCGTGCTGGCAGTAGACACTGAGTTTATGCGGGAGAAGACCTTTACCGCGCAACTCTGCCTGCTACAGATTGCCAGCGACCAGTTGGAGCTACTGATTGACCCATTAGCGGGTCTTGACCTGGAGCCATTGGCTGCTTTGTTCAGCAATCAGCACATCGTCAAGGTCTTTCATGCCGGTAGCCAAGACCTGGAGATACTTTTCAATACCCTGGGTTTGCCGGTGGCACCAATCTTTGACACCCAGATTGCTGCGACTCTGCTGGGCCTGCCCCAACAGATTAGCCTGGCCGGTTTGATTCAACACTACCTGGGTATCGAGATAAAAAAGACCGACACTTACTCAGATTGGAATAAGCGGCCACTGCGAGCCGCTCAACTTGAATACGCCTTAGACGATGTGCGCTACCTGCTACCAATCTATCAAACCATGCAGCGTGAACTGCTGCAGGCCGGGCGTCTGGATTGGCTGGATGAAGACTTCAAGGCTTTGAGTGACCCCCAGCGTTTTATTGAGACTCCGGAGAAACTCTGGCAGCGCCTGAAAGGCACCACCAACCTCAGCCGCCGCCAACTAGGGGTTCTGCAAGAGCTAGCCATTTGGCGGGACAAGGTCGCCCGGCAACGCGACCTGCCGCGCAAATGGATAGTCACCGATGAGCAATTAGTCGACATCTGTCGGCGCAACCCCAGCAACATCGATGAGCTTTACCAGACCCGCGGGCTCTCCGACCGGGTCAGCCGTCGGAGTGCTCAGGAATTGTTGGTCGCTGTCCAGCGTGGGCACCAGATACCTGAAAGCGCCTTGCCCGACCGACCAAAGAAATCTCTGCAGACCCAAGAGCTGACCTCAGCTTTGAACCTGATGCAAGCCCTGGTTCACCTGCGGGCTAGCGAACACCACATTGCCACCAATCTGCTGGCCTCGCAGAATGATTTGCGTGCTCTGGCTGCAGGCCAGCGCTCAGACTTGGATATCTTAAGCGGTTGGCGAAAAGAGATGATTGGTAACGAGCTGCTGGAGTTATTAGCAGGTACGTTGACCTTAAGCCTAAATAAAGGTCATCTGATTGTGGAGAAAACCGCTCAGTTCAACAGTGTCGGTTGAATCTCCGCTGCCCATGCGTCGTTCATCCACTTGATAGCCCGCGGAGTTTCTGGCCCTTCGTAGTAGACCTCGCCAGCTAGCGGGTGATTGAGCAGCTCTCCCACAGTCACAAAAGCATAGCCCTCTGCAGTCATGGCATCGATGACCCAGAGCCCAGCTTCGACGCTGGGTGAGTAGATATCGTGCAGGAGAATGATACTGCCACTGTAGCGTCCGCTCATGACATTCTCAAAATCAACGTCAGTGTCCCGATGCAGCCAGTCTTTGGGGTCGACCGACCACATAATCACCGACTTACCACAGTTTTTGGTGATGTCATAGATAAACCCGCCCGGTGGACGCATCATAGTCGGGGTAAACCCTGTAGCATTGCGGACAATCTCATCAGTACGGGACAACTGGTTTTCCAACACATCCGGCGACCCTTGATGGTTATAGGTATGGTTGCCTATCTCGTGCCCGTCTGTGAGCATTTGTTGGAGGATGTCTGGCTTACCCTCAGCCATGTTGCCGACCACGAAGAAGGTCACCTGAACTCCGCGCTCTCGTAAGCCATCTAAGAGCACCCTGGTTGACTCCATCGGCCCATCATCAAAGGTCAGTGCCGCCCATCTTTCAGCCACTTGAACCTTGCAGGTAATAATGTGCTCGCCAGCTCCGACACCTACCTCGCAACTGCCAAAGCCCTGGGCTGTGACCAGGCCAAATGTATCGACAGTGGCAATACTTTCATCACTGGAGAAGAAATCGGCCTCGTCTAATATGGCGTGGTTTTGTCCGGCTGCTGCCCGTAGCTGCTGAGTTTCGCCTAACTGGCCGAAGAGTAGCTTTTTGGAATCCAGCCAGAGCCCACGGGCGTATTTCTGCCCTGGAGCAATGAATTCGTCCAAGCGAAACTCACCCAGATTTGGCAAGCCGAAGCTGGAGTCAGGATTGTTTGGGTCAAACCAGCCAAGTGCCGAGATTCGATTGAGAACAAAGAGTGTCCCGGCGACCAGAGCAGTTCCGGCAAGCGCTGTTGCGCCGATAAACGCTCGCCGAGAGATTGGCTTGCGACCAGGTAAAGCCTGCTGGTCGACTGTCGACTGCCGTAGCATACTTGCTGGTCGGGCTGATGCGACGGATGATTCGTAGAGCGTAGGGTCAGAGTCGTAGGAGCTAGCTGAGGCAATAGGTGCCGGCTCCAGGCTTTGTCGGTAGGGATAAGCCTGCTGGCTTGTGGTATCTGCTTGGCGCCTGGCACCTCGCTCCAAACGCCTGTTGGAACCACCGTAGCGCTCGGCTCGCCAAGCTTTGAGACGGGAATACTCCGCGTCGCTGGGCTTGACAGACCTGGCATCTGGGCCAGCTGGATAACCGGTTCCTGATTGGTATTGGTCATCGGCTAAGATGGCCGCGGTATCTTGTAGATTCTGAGCTAACTGCTCATCGGAACCATCGATGGTGTTGCCAAACTGGTCTACCAGCTGGCCGGACTGCCCGATGAACTCTACTGTCTCGTCGTATTGGTCGAATGGCTCTTGTAACTCGGAGGCTGCCTGTTCCAACTCCAAGGACTTGATGAACTCGTGAAAAGCCTGTATCTCCGGATCGATTTCCGGTTCTGCCAGGGTTTCTTGGTCTGTCCAACGTGAGCGAGTGTCTGAGAACTCAGTGAGGATGTCTGCAATCTGGAGCAGTGTCGGGTCACTCACGACTGCTGCGGATGTGTTTTGCTCGTCAGTGTCTGCTGTGGCAGTATCCTGCTCCCCAGTTTCCGAAGCAGTGGCGGCTTGCTCGTCGGTATCTGCTACGGCAGTGTCTGCGTCTTCAGTATTTGAAGCAGCTGCGTTCTGCTCCACAGTATCTATAACGGTAGCGTCCAACCCTTCAGCATCCAACGCGGCTGCGTTCTGCTCCACGGTATCTGTAGCTGCTGCGTTCTGCTCCCCTGATTGGTCTGCATCAAGGTCGGCAGTCTCCACGAAGGAGTCGCCAAGGTTATCAGTAAGCTTGCTCATACTGGCTTACCTGGCAGAACCGTTAGCTGTGTTGAATGTCGCTGCTTCATGATGGTGAATCGAGCATTCCTTTCTTACCACGATAATGCGATATCTAGACTGACCGGACAGTGGTCCGAGCCGGTGACTTCCGGCCAGATAGCTGCCTCGACGATTGCGTCAGCGATGTCTTGGGAGACCAGAAAATAGTCGATGCGCCAACCAGTGTTGTTGGCTCGGGCATTGCTGCGAAAGCTCCACCAACTATAGGCCTGGCGGGCATCGGGGTAAAGCATCCGAAAACTATCCACAAAACCAGCGTCAAGCAACGCCTGAAAATCAGCGCGTTCCTGGTCAGAAAAACCGGCGCTACCACGATTCGCCTTGGGATGCGCCAAATCGATTTCTTGGTGGGCGACATTCAGGTCGCCACAGATAATCACCGGTTTGCTTTGGGCCATCTCTTGCACAAACCGGATGAAGGCTTCTCCCCAAGCTAACCTGAGATCGAGGCGGGCCAAGCCCTCTTGGGCATTCGGTGTGTAACAGTTAACGAACCAGAAAGTCTCGAATTCTAAAGCGCAGAGCCGTCCCTCGTCGTCCAGGACCGATGGATTTACCGATTCATTGTCACTGTCATCGACTGCTACCAGTCCCAAGCTATATATGACTTGCAAGGGCTTTAGTCGAGAGAAGACCGCAGTGCCAGAGTAACCTTTTTTGGCCGCTGAGCTCCAGGTCTGGTGATATGAGTCACTGAGTTCCAGCTCGGCTTGGCTGGGATGCATCTTGGTTTCTTGTACAGCAAAGACATCTGCATCAAAGGCCTGGAAGGTTGGGTAGAAGAGCTGTTTCTTTAAGACAGCCCGCAACCCATTTACATTCCAAGATACCAGACGCATGTGTTTTTCTCCCGATAGATTTCACCTATCATCTTCGCATAAATCAATCAGTTATGTGAGCAATGTTGCAGCAATGTTTGCTGACATCAACTTTACTTGACCACCCTGATTCTTGAGATTCATCCGCCCTGACTTTCTAGAATTAGCCACCTTGGTTTTCTAGATTTAGCCACCCAGATTTTCGAGAATTAGCCACCCTGATTTTCGAGATTCAACCACCCTGGTTTTCAAGATTCAGCCACTCCTGTTTGGATTACTAGCAAATTAATGCAACAAATATGCCGGTGCCGTTCGCCGAGGTAAATGGTACTGAACTGGCAGGATTTTGTATATGCGTTTCTCTATCATTATTTCCAAGGGAGGAAGACCCAAGCAAGGGATCAAACCTCAAAGCCTGCTAGGAATAACAGAAAAGAGGTAAATCATGAAGACTTCGAACCGAAAACGGGTGCTTGCCATGTTCTTGGCGGTTAACCTGCTATTCAGCATTTTTTTGGTCAGAGCTTTTGGTGAAGATAGCTCTACCGAAACTGAGAACCCAGTAGTCGCTGAAGAGCAGGCAACCTCACCTGACACACCTCCGCCCGAAACACAAGAGGGACAGGAAAACGAGGCTGTTACACCGAATACTGAAACACCAGCGGGTGAATTATCGACAGAGAATGGTGCTACAGATGACCAGACAACTGGTGTAACACCTGAAAACCCGGGTTCTGATACCGAATCGACAATGACAGAACCAAAAACCAACGAGGTACTAAATGCAGCTACTACAGTTATAGCTGAGCAGCAAGGTAGTCCAGAGTCGCAGGTGAAGAATAACCCTAAGACTGTCTGCGTATGTCTTGAGGAGCGCCTGTGCGTTCACGATGTTTATGTGTGCTGCAACGTCTGCCCTGATTGCTTGAGTGCAGCTGCGGAGGCAAGCAAGATTGAGCTACTTGAAGAGGCTCCTGACAAAAAGGTAGCCACTTTTAAGGAGTTGCAAAATGCAATTACTGCAGCTCCAGCCGGTACAACTTATGTAATTGAGATAACAGCAAATATTGGCTTTGACGGTTATATCAACATTAAGGATGGCAAACAGATTGTGCTGATGTCAAACGGTAACTACACTCTGACTACACTACAAGATGCTTATCGCCACTTTAAAGTCAGTAGCGAATTGACACTGCTGCCCGGTGTAACACTTACCAACCGCAATACCACTGAATACGGTGGTGGTATAGAGGTTAACACTGGGGGTATCTTAAACATCAAGGGTGGTTCAATCGTCGGTAACGTGAACTCATCGTCTGGTGGTGGTGTGTATTGTGACGGCGGTACAGTGAACCTCTACTCAGGTACAGTTGATGGAAACACTATTAACAAAACTGGTAGTGGTGGTGGAGTACACGTTAGAAGTGGCACCTTTAATATGTATGGGGGCAGTGTAAGCAACAACCACTCATTTGGCAGCACCTCCAGCGGTGGTGGAGTTGGCGTGAACAAATCTGGAACATTCATTCTCTATGGCGGCGTTATCAACGGCAATATATCCGACCATACAGCTCAAGGTGGTGGCGGAGTGTTTGTATTAGGCGATGGAAAGTTTGAGATGCATGGCGGTACCATTAGTAATAACGTCGCTACTGCTTCAAGTGGCGGTGGTGTGATGGTTGGAAAATCTAACTTCACCATCACCGGTGGAACTATCAGCGGTAACTCTGCAATTAGCGGCGGCGGCTTGTTCTACTCGAGCACCGTTGCCAACATATCAAATGTAACTATTACCGGTAATACAGCAAGCGACGCTGGTGGTGGAGTATTTGCCAATGCAGCAACGCTGAATATGACCGATGTCTCAATCACTGGAAACACTGCAGCAACTGACGGCGGAGGCGTTTTCTATCTGGCAAATGCTTCCAATGGGCAACAGGCTTTCACCATGACAGGTGGCTTGATTGATAACAACACCGCGCAAACAGGTGGTGGTGTGTACCTGAACTATGCGAGTAATCTCTACCTGAACAGTGCCACTGTCAGTAATAATAAGGCAAACGGTGCAAATGGCGGCGGCGGTATCTATGTCTCTAGTACTTTGAACATCAACGACAGTAAAGTTATTGGTAATACGGCAGCGACCAGCCACGGTGGTGGTATGTACGTGTCTTCGAGCGGTCTTTTGAACATGACCAGCGGCGAGGTTACCGACAATGTAGCCATTCTTGACGGTGGGGGTATTTACACAGAAAAATACAACCTCCTGACAATCAGCAATACCGTAGTGTTCACTAGAAACAGTGCTCAAGCAGCCTACGACTACGGTATTGCCAATCGAGGAGCAGGCGCATGGTCAAGAATCAACTGGGCAGGTGACAACAGTATTCCTGGCACCCATCTACTGAACAACTACGATGTGCAATACACTGAGGGCAGTCCGTTGTTGATTCTAACCGTTACTTTCGATGAGAACTACGCGCTTGGCAACACCTACCAAAAAACAGTGCTATCTTCGGTCGGTACTGTCGGAGAAGCTGACATGCCAGCAAATCCTGAGCGCGATGGATATGACTTTGTCGAATGGAACACTGCGAGCGACGGTAGCGGAAGCACCTTTGTGGCAACCACTCCGGTTACAGCCAGCATAACCGTCTATGCAATTTGGCTGGCTAAGCCGGTACCTCCTGTCTACTACACTGTGAACTTCTATGATTGGGACGGAACACTAATCGAAACCGAGCAGATTATCAGCGGTGGAGCAGCTATCGCTCCAGCGGATCCTGAGCGAACTGGTTATACCTTCGTCGATTGGGACAAAGACTTCAGCAATATTACTGAGGATGAGGACATATATGCTCTTTATCGATTCATAGTTGTAGAAATCGAGACTCCTGACCCAGACCCCAAACCTGACCCTGATCCCGACCCCAGCCTGAACATAGGTCCTGTTATTCCAGGTGAGCCGATTGTTGTGACTACAACGCAAACACCGCTCGGACGCGGACCTGCACTGGTAGCTGGTTTTCCGCAGACTGGTGATAATGGAATGCTTGTTCTTTTCTTGATGCTTGCTGGAGTAGTAATAACGGTTCTCGGATTAATCCTAGATCCGAGAAACCATGAAAAGCTTCATCTTAACGGGCACCATGAATTTGCCATTCATCACGGGCGGTTTTAGCTAGAAACGATTTGTAAGCTGAACATATTACTGAGACCTCGAGAGGTCGTTGATTGACCACTCCTGATAGCACCCCCTGTCTTCTCAGAAGGCAGGGGGTGCTGCTACCAGCAGGTGACAAGGGAGGTGACAGGGGCCGGTGACAGGGAGGGGGACTGCTACCAGGGGCAGGTGACAGGGGGACGGTTCTGCTGTCACCACTGGTGGTGACAGCAGAACCGTCCCCCTGTCACCGGTGCTGCTACCAGCCCCTGCTGTCACCTGCTCCTGTCACCTGCCCTGTCACCTGTCACCCCCCTGTCACCTGTACCTGTCACCTGTGCCCGTTCTTGTGCGCTGTATAATGATGCATCCTGGGCATTTGCCTCTTTAGGACAGCAGATAGCCAAGG
>JAIRQI010000073.1 GCA_031256575.1 Coriobacteriales bacterium | reverse complement strand
GGCCATAAGCTCAAAAAAATACTTGGAGATAATCAACCCGACCCGTCCCTTGCCTTCGACACTGCCACCGACAAAATTCGAACCCGGGTCAAAGACCCCGTCCTCTCCGGTCGCCGAGTCTTTGAATCGCAAATAGTGGTTACCGCTGGCCTGGTCGAAGAGCACTGTCTTAGTCTTGCCGTCATATTTAACTTCCACTGGTTCCTCCAAATCGCGTTTGAGCTTATATGTCACTTAGCCTCCATCAGGCCGCTTTCGCTTGTAATGATATAACAATTAGGTTTTTCTGTTGTGTTCTAAAACCGCTTTGCTCAGGATGTATTCAATCTGGCTGTTGATAGAGCGAAAATCAAGCTCGGCCCAGTTGGCAATCTGTTGCCAAAGAGACGGAGACAGCCTCAGTAAGACCTGCTTTTTTGCTGTCTCCTTCTCCTTAATCAACGCCTCACGCCTTGAGACCTCTGCTTCCAGAGCCTGAACCTGTTCTAGCCGATGCAACAGCTTTTCTTGGCGGCCCTCAAGTGCTTGGAGGTCTTCAAGCTCCGGGCTGCTGCCCGGTTCCAAACTGCTGCTCGGCTCCGGGCTGCTGCCTGGCTCCGGGCTGCCTGGCTCCGGGCTGCTGCCTGGCTCCGAACTGCTGCCCAGTTCCAAGCTGGCACCCAGCTCCAAGCTGCTGCTCAACTCAGCACCGCTGCCCAGCTCCTGGCGAGCTTCTGGCTCCTGCTGATTGTCGATATCCTGGCGGTTCTCAGTATCCATAATCTATACTCAAGGTAGAACTAGTAGATTGATCCGCTATTGACGATGGGTTGGGCATCACGGTTGCCGCAGAGCACCACCAATAGGTTCGAGACCATCTGAGCCTTGCGCTCCTCATCCAGCAAGACGATGTTGTCAGCACTCAGCCTGTTGATAGCCATCTGCACCATGCCAACAGCCCCATCCACAATCTTCTGCCGAGCAGCGATGATAGCCGCCGCTTGCTGACGCTGGAGCATGGCAGCAGCAATCTCCTCAGCGTAAGCCAGCTGGGTGATACGCACCTCGTCTATCATCAGACCGGCGTCACTGACTCTTTTCTGCAGCTCCGCCTGCATTGTCGCGGCAATCTCAAGGGCGCTGCCGCGCAGGGTCTTCTCCTGAATACCATCGTCCTCATCCTCATCAAAGACATCATAGGGATAAAGCCGGGCGACATTTCTGATGGTCGAATCGGTCTGGATGCTCAGGTATTCGGTGTAATTCTCTACGCAAAATGCTGCTTGGGTCGGCCGGTCCACCCGCCAAATGACCACGGCACCGATAATAATCGGGTTTCCTAGTACGTCGTTGACCTTTTGGCGGTCGTTATTCAAGGTCTGTATTTTGAGTGACACGGTACGCCGGACGTTTTGCTTGGTTTCAGCAACCTCTGCTGATTGTTCGACGCTACTGGCCTTTTTTGTGGCGGCTAGCTTGGCGGCATTATAGGTTGGACTAAAGGAGACGCAGAAGGGGTTGACATAATAGTAGCCAGCTTTGCTGATGGTGCCGAAGTACTTTCCAAACAGCAGAAAGATTCGTGCTTCGTTTGGCTCGACAATCTTCAGCCCGGCCATCATAAGCCCAAAGACTGCCCATCCCACCATGCTGATAATCAGCAGGGTGCCCCCTATAAACTCCTGGTTTGCGTTGATTATGATACCGCTTTGCCACTCTTGACTCTGGTCTAGATAAACGACCCCGATTATGAAAAACACAGTCATCGCAATTTCACAGACTGTCAGTATGAATAGAACCAACAGGCCGCTTACGGGGCGTAGTTCCCTTTCCTCAAAGCTCTTTAGTTGCATTAGACACCTCCTATTGTTTTAGTATCATTATGATATCACTCTGAAACTACATGTCAAGATGTGGATTAGACCTCCCGTTCGCCCGGGCAGACGGGCCTGACCTCTTCGCAAATCCATTTTTCAGCTTGTTATACTCGCAAATACTTAGATGGAGGGTAAGTGCTGGAAGTGAGCTCTTTCATCTCCGTTTAAAGCTCTTTTGAGGCTTTTTGTATTGCCTTTATACGATAGAGAGAGAACGAAAAGAACGGAGTTGCATATGAATGAGCTAGCAGAAAGACACCATCTACAAGCAAGGCATCTTATGAGCCTGGTACTGACCATCGGTCTGGTACTGGGTTCCTTGCTGTATTCAATCAACGTCTTTGCTTCCGGCACCACAGTCGAGATCTCCAACTCGATGAGCGCCGCAGAGGTCGAGACCCTTGTCCAGGAGGTCTTGGACGGCTCGGTTGCGGATGAGACCATCGAGGTCTTAGGCAGCAAGACCGATGAAGTCGCCCTGATTACCTTGACCATCCCAGCAGGAACCACCCTGCTCTGGAAGGCGGAGACTGAGGGGCTGACCTTCAATACCCTAGGCGAGGGATCCTTCGTCTACTCACCAGCTACTAATAACGATGCCTCTGGCACACTACCAGCTGATGAGGATGTCGTCGAAGCTGCCGAGGATATCCCGGCCTCCGTCCCGGATGCCGGGGATCAGCCTGAGAGCGGCACCACCGCAGTGCAGGAGAACCCAGCTCTGTCTGCCTCGGGTCTTGCTGTGCTGGAGCTGAAGGCCGTCCGTCTAGCCGGAACTGGCACCTCCTTTGATACCTTCTCCGAGGCCATCGCTGCCGCTACTGCTGCAGGGCTTAGCACCTACACCATAGAGGTCGGTGGTGATGTGGCAGGGTCCGGTACCGTGACTATCACTGCTAATGTGACTATCATCGGCGTGGACGGGCCGCACACCATCACTCCTGGCCTTATTTTTAAAGTTGACAATGGCGGCAGCCTGACCTTAGGCAACGGCTCGACAGGCAGCCTACTGACCTTCAAGTCAGCCTACGTGCAAGTACTGAACGGCTCAGTCACCACCTATGACGGCGTGAATGTCGATAGTACCGGTTTTAGCTATTATGGCACCTTACGTCTAGAAGGCCCGAATGCCATGGGAGCTATTCATGGTGGAACCTTTACAGGTATTACTGCCTTAGATCTCTCCCGTGGAGCCTATATTAGCGAGATCTCTGGTGGCAGCTTCTATGGAGTGCAGGATGCAGTTCATGTCAGCGATGCTGGCACCCGGGTCGAGCTGATCTCGGGTGGCAGCTTCTATCAGACCACACCCAATCAGTCCCTGCATGGCCATGCTTTCTTCCTTCAGAATAATGCAGTGATCGGCAACATCAGCGGCGGCCACTTTGAGGCAGTCGACAATTGTGCCATGGTGGTCATCCGCGGTGCCTGGATCGAACAGATCAGCGGTGGCGTGTTCAAGGCCAACCGTGTTGGCACCTATGATGCAGACGACCGGAATTCTGTAGTGTGGATCGAAGGCGATCCGTCTTGTCCAAGTGTCACCGGTGTCGGCTCGATCAGCGGTGGCAGTTTCAGCGGCGGCTTCTTTGGTGTGCTAGTCATTAATCTCGACCCAAGCGAGCCTTATGCTCAGATTGACTCCATCAGCGGCGGTACACTCTTGGGTATTATCGGTCTGCAAAACGATGTTAATGGTAGAATCGGCGAGATTTCCGGTGGAACGATAAAAAGCATCGATGATTCATATGCTGTGTTTAATGTCGGGACTATCGATAAAATCTCCGGGTCGGTTGAGATATCTGGCTTGATATCTGTAGTTAACTACCAAGGTTCAAGAATCAACGAGATCAGCGGAGGTACTTTCACCGGTGGTGCCCATTATGGGTTCTATAACTCGGGTATTATCGAGAAGATCTCTGGCGGGACATTCAGTGGTTGGGGCGCTATGTACAATACTAGTGCTGGCCACTTGAACGTAATCACTGGTGGAGCTTTCTGGGGAAAGACTGGCAGCGCTATTTATCTGAGTTATCCGCTCCAGTTGGAGCCTGGCCTAGCTGCCGACATCGGCTTTGGTCGCTACCAAGCTGCAAACGGCAAGATCTTCAATGATGAGAGCTTGGTTAAGTATCCAGATCCCAAGTATTACATGAGCGACACAAATGACACTCTGTCGGTACCCGGTGTCAATGACACTGGATTCCGCTACCTCCGGCAAGCTGACTACCAGGTAACAGTGAACAAAAGCTATGCCGCCAACAGCGGTGCTGGCAGCTACGTCGCTGGCCAGACTGTCACCATCGATGCCGGCAACCGTGAGGGCTATGCCTTTATCGGTTGGACGCTTAATTCTGGCAAGGTCGTGCTAGACAACGACAAAGCCTCCTCTACTACATTCACCATGCCCGCCGAGGCTGTGACAGTCACTGCCAACTGGAAGCTTGCCGAATACCAGGTCACTGTCGTTGACAGCTATGCTACCAAGACAGGTGCCGGCTCCTACTACTCCGACGACCCGGTAGCAATCGATGCCGGCAGCCGCGAGGGCTATGTCTTCGCCGGCTGGCTGACCTCGGATGGAGCAGCCTTTGCTAACGCCCAAAGCGTAGCCACTAGCTTTGTGATGCCATACCATAATGTGACAGTCACAGCGACCTGGCGAGCCATCGACTACAAGGTCACTGTCGTTGGCAGCTATGCTACTGAGAGCGGTGAAGGTACCTACCACTTGGGCGACCAGGTGACAATCGATGTCGGTAGCCGCAGGGGCTATGCCTTTGCTGGCTGGCAGGTAGACCTAGGCGCTGTCACACTAGCCGACCCCAGCTTAAGTGCCACCGGCTTTGAGATGCCGGCAGCCGATGTCACAGTCACAGCGACCTGGCAGCCCATCAACTACAAGGTCACTGTCGTTGACAGCTATGCTGACCCTTC
>JAIRQI010000046.1 GCA_031256575.1 Coriobacteriales bacterium | reverse complement strand
ATAATCGGAGCCGCGACATTCTCAGCTATCACATCAAAGCGTCCGCTTTTTAGGTTTTTGTCAACGATAAAGCGCACCAGTGGCCGTCCGTCGAAACTCAGCCCGGCATCAGCACCCCGGCTGAGCAGGTAGGTCTCAATCTCGGAAGCCATGGTCGGGTAGAAATGAAACAGGCGTCGGTCGTCTTTGGCAGACACCAAAACGGTATAGAGGGTCGGAGCGTGTTGCTTGCCAGCACCAACCAGCCTCTCACGCTTCATCTGCTTCTCGGCCCGGCGAGCAATCTGAGCCGGTTCTAAAGTGCCTTTGAAGACCCTGGCTCCCGCTTTATCGAAGGCATTTTCGACACTGCCTTCAAACTTGTCCAGCACGCCCACCTTTAACACTCCTCGATAATCTGCAGCTGATACACACGCAAAGTGCCTGCACGGATTGTCCTACTGTAGTTATACTGCATCTGCCAATCCTCTTTACTGCTCTATATTGTCTGCGGAGAAACCCGCAGCTGTCTCACTGCATCCGGCTAGAACTCCAGTCAGGATGAGCAGTGAAATCAGAACAAAAGAAACGCCGATTTTGATTGAAAGCCCGACAATCTGGGCTGTCAAATATAGTTCGCCGTTGCTAAAGGGTACAACCAATAAGCCTACAAGCAGGAGAAAGGTTGCCAAAACGGCACCCATCATGAGCTTTAGGCGAGAAGGACGATTGGCCAGCGGGTCATCTTCTTTATCATCTTTTGCTGACTGCCGCCGCCACCCAGACTGAGGTTCGGAGGGTTTTTTGTTGCGGCTGAAATAAACCATGCAAGCGCAGGCCAAAAGCCAGGTCAGCAAGCTCAACCAGCTGGTCGGTGAGTTTAGCAGCGTCCAGAACGCTGGCGGGAACTGATGGCTGGCTCGCTCCAGAATGAATCCGGCGCTGAACAGTTGGCCTGGCAGTTCGGAATCAATAAGTGGTCTAGTTAGTCCACTTAAGAACAGGATGAGAAACCAGCTGGCTCCAGTAGTGCCCAAAGCTTTTAGCAGGCGTAGCTTGCCTCCGGCTAGCAAAGGCAGGCAAAAGGGAGCAAACAGGCAGGTCAAGAGCATGGTCAGAGCCATGATGATACTTTCATTGACTCCCCGCCGACCGACCAGCAGCCACCAGATAACCAAGACAAATGCTAACAAGATACTGATGAAGACCAAGCCGCGAGCCCAGAAACCAGCTACCAAGGTCAAGGTCGCAACTGCTGCTCCGAGCGTCGGAGCAATCAGCGCTACGATGGCGATTAGCGCCAAGATGCCAAGCAGGACGATCAATTGCAGTTGAAATTCCGACGCTGTCAGCTCAACCGGGGTATAGCTGATTGTGCTCTCGATACTACCGCCAACCGGCCGCCAAGATGAGCCGGTGACAACTCCCCCACCTCCCAGACCGAGCAGGCCAAAGCCGGAAATCCCGACGAAAGCAGTGCTCACACAAGCCAAAGCTGCCAACAACCGGGTCAAGGCTGCTTGAGCCCGCGGGGAAAGACGCCACCAGAGTGGTAATGATGAGCGTTCTTCGTCTTCGTCGTCGTCTTCGTCGTCGTGGTTGTAGCCGTCGCCGCTGTTGCTGCTATCGCTACGGTCGCTGCCGCTGCTGTAGTCGCGGTCGCTGCCGCTGCTGTAGTCGCTGCCGTCGCGCTGGCTGGTACGCGTTTCTGCTGGTAGCACCGGCCAGAGAGCGTTTGCGGGTACAATCTCACCGGTTATCTCCACATTTGTGAATTGGTCTTGAGCCGGGCGCTGGCTAGCTTGTCGCACAGTAAGATTGACGAGCTGACCAGAATTCTCCGCAATCTGGTTGTCGCTGCTCAACACCCCGACTCGGCGGCGCAGGGCTGCCCGTCCGCTGCGGGTGTTGCCCAGGTAGGGCAAGAGGGCGTCGACGAAGGTCTTGATGCTGCTTTGGCGCCAGGCCGGCTCGGCCGACAGGGCGGAGATGAACAAGAGGTCGATGGCCGGGTTCAGGTCGTTGCGGACCTGGCTGGGCAGGGGCAGGTTGACCGTCTCGATGCGCCTCAGCGACTCCTCGGCATCGGCCACCAGATAGGGATTGTTGCCGACCAGCAGCTGGTAGATGAGTATGGCCAGGGCCCAGAGGTCCGTGCGCTCGTCCACTTGCTGGCCTTCGATTTGCTCGGGAGGCATGTAACCGACTGTTCCGCCTTGCGGCTCGGCAAATCCGACGCGGGCTGACAGCGAAGCCATGCCAAAATCGGTGACCTTGGCATTGCCCTTGAGGTCGAAGAGGATGTTCGCCGGCTTGATATCGAGGTGCAAGACCTGATTCTCATGAGCGTGGATAAGAGCGTTGCCGACATCACGAGTGATGGCAGCGATGCTCGGCAAATCTAGGAGGGTACTGCTGTTACGCAGCAAGGTTACCAAGCTGGGGCCTTCGATGTATTCCATGATAATCAAGGCTTCAGTGGCGGTCACCTCGAAATCCAAGACGTTGACGATATTCGCATCGTTTAGCAGGGCGGCGGTGCGAGCCTCGCGGAGGCTGGCTCGGGCGGTTGGGTCGGCACTGTTGCGCAGAGCTATGCGCTTGACCGCTACCCGTCGTTGCAGGCGGGTGTCCCAGGCTACTTCGACGGTGGCAAAGCCACCGTGGCCAGCGGTCTCGGTCAAGCGGTAGCGTCCGAGCAACAACCCGGCGGGCATTAGCGACTTTCTGCTGCGGGGTTGGGGATGCTGGTGGCGGAGCTGCTGGTAGTGGGGTTGGCCGCGCTGCTGGCGGGGTCGAGAGCTGCGCTGCTGGCGGGGTCGAGGGTCGCGGCGCTGGCGGAGATGCTGCTAGTAGGGCTGGCAGCGCTACTTACAAGGTTGCTGTCAGCGGGGTTGGCCGCGTTGCCGGCGGGGTCGAGAGCCGCGATGCCTGCGGAGTCGAGTGCCGCGCTGCTGGGCGAGTTTGCCGTGCTGCTGGCAGGGTCGAGTTCCCCGCTGCTCAAGCTAACCGCTTCGTCTAGCTGGTCGAACTCCGCGTTTTTCTCCACATAGGGCTCGAAACTGGACACCAGAAGCTTGGGGACGCGCAATTGCAGCCAGGTACCAGACTCGGAGTAGCGTTCGCTGATGATGGTGGTGCGTTGATGGGCCAGATTGACCAGATTGCCCCGGTCAAAGGGGATGCGCACCTCCATCAGGCGGGTCTGGGCACTGGCGGCAGTCTGGATGTGCTCAAGCAACTCGTCGATACCGCTACCGTCGACCGCAGAAATCAGCTGGGCGCCAGGATTGCTGCGGGTGAGTGTCAGCGCCTCGATGGGCGTCAAGAGGTCGAGCTTATTGAAGACAATCAGCTGCGGAATCTGATGGGCATTAATCTGCTCCAAGACCTCCTGGACAGCCCTCATCTGCTCATTGCGTTGCTCGCTGGAAGCATCGACGACATGTAAAACCAGGTCGGCCTGGGTAATCTCATCTAAAGTGGAGCGGAAGGCCTCTACTAGAGTCGTGGGTAATTTCTGGATAAAACCGACCGTGTCAGTCAAAGTAGCTTCTCCACCATCGGGGAGCTTAAAGCGGCGAGTTGTGGAGTCGAGCGTGGCGAAGAGTTTGTCATAAACCAGCACATCAGCGTCGGTCAAGCGGTTTAGCAGGCTGGATTTACCAGCATTGGTGTAGCCAGCCAAGGCGATTTTGAAAACTCCCGAGTCTAAACGGGCAGAGCGTTGGACAGCCCTATCTGCCTGGAGCTTCTTTAACTCGCCTCGGATGCTGTCAATACGCCGGCGAATCATCCGACGGTCCACTTCAAGCTGGCTTTCTCCCTCGCCAAAGCGGGAGCCTACTCCACCACCCATCCGGCCTGCGGCCAGGTGTGCCCACATCCCCCGCAAGCGCGGCAGGAGGTATTGGTTCTGGGCCAGGCGAACCTGCAGCCGGCCTTCCCGGGTTGTGGCATGCAGAGCAAAGATATCAAGAATCAAGGCCGTGCGGTCGATTACCTTGACGCTGGAGCGGGCTTTTTCGAATTCCCGTTCCAAGGTGGACTGTTGGGAAGGTGATAGCTCGTCATCGAAGACCACGACATCGACTTCCAGGCTGCGAATGGCTGAAGCTACCTCATCGACCTTGCCTTTACCAATGAAGCTGCGAGGATTCGGTGTGTTCAAACGCTGGCTTAAGCTGCCGACAACTTCGGCACCAGCAGTGGAGACCAGTCTTTCCAGTTCGGCTAACGATTCTTGCAGGCTCCAGTTGGGGTCGTTAGTATCAATGCCGACCAGCAAAGCCTTCTCTTGGGGTTGTTCGGTATAGATATAAGGTTCTTTGGCCACGATTAAACTCCATTCTTATATGAATTATAACGTATCTGTGCTGTTTGAACGCTGCTGGCTAGGTGGTGAGACTGGTCAGCTTGACCAGTCCGTCAGGTTAAGGCTATCTAGTGTTAATCGAAATCAGCGCTACTTGCTTTAACTACTTGCTTTGCTTAGATGAGCAGGTAGCAGACTTCAGCGGTAAGTTGCTGTTCTAGCTTTGTGCCGCTGCTGGTACCGCCGTTTCGTCGAGTAGCGATGTACACTGCGGACAGCGGACAGCGGACTCAGCGATGATGGAGGCACAGTATGGACAGGTCTTGGTAGGTGGAGCTTCGCCAATCTTCTTATCGGCAAATTTGTTATAGGCCTTGATGGCTAAGAAAATCACTATCGACACCATCAAGAAGTGGATAATCGCACCTATAAAATTGCCGTAGGTGAGTTCTGCGGCATGCTCTCCGGCTCCCAACGTAACCTTCAATTCAGAAAACTCTGTACCCATTGTGATTAGTGAGAGTAGGGGCACTATCAAGTCATCAACCACCGAAGCCACGATGGCATTGAAAGCTCCGCCCATCACAACAGCAATAGCCAAATCCATTACCCGGCCACGCTCGATGAAAGCCTTGAACTCTTGAAGCATCTTCATGATTTTCTCCCCTTAAGTATTGCACTGCTTCAAACAGTGTTTTATTCATTGTTTGGATAGCTTAGCACGTCGTCGTGCTCTCAGACCTGTCTCAGCAGGTTATCACTTTAGCTATTACTAGTCAGATTGCTGTCAGGTCACCTTCAGATTGCTGGCAGGTCGCCGTACTCTCAGACCCGTCTTAATAAGGCAATCACCTTGCCCAGAATGGTCACGTCGTCACGAACATAAATCGGCTGCATACTGACGTTTTCTGGCTGTAAGCGAATGCGGTCAGTCTCCCGATAAAAGGTTTTGACTGTAGCTTCGCTATCTATCAAAGCCACAACAATCTCGCCGTTGTTAGCAGTCGGCTGCTCCCGCACGACAACGTAATCTCCATCGAAGATACCGGCCTCAATCATCGAGTCGCCACGAATGGTCAGCAAAAACGATGCTGTATCACCGACAATCTGCTTGGGTAATGAGAAGCTGTCTTCGATGTCTTGCTGAGCTTCCATCGGAATACCAGCAGCCACTTGGCCAAGTAATGGTAGGTTGACGATGTTTCGGATGATACCGGTGGAATCTTCAAGGGAAGGTATCTCTGAATCATCCAAAACGATGATAGCCCGGGCTGAGGAGCCATCGCGACGGATGAATCCCTTTTCTTCGAGAGTATTCAAATGAGCATGCACCGATGATGTCGAAGCCAAGCCAACGGCTTCTCCGATATCACGTACGCTGGGAGGGTACGAGTTCTGCAGTGCAAAAGACCGGATGAAATCCAGCACCTCTCGTTGCCGTTCGGTCAAATCTGTTTTGTCTATCATCGCGCCTCCTCAGGAGTAGGCAATCCTTTGTTGAGTATGCAAGTATGCAGCTAGTATACAACAATCGGCATAGCATAGCAAACATTTGTTCGGTGCCTGGGACTTGGCAATCTGCTACGACAATCAACCCTTCAATCAGCCCTTCATCGACCCTTCTCCACATATAGACTTGGCTTACTTGACCAAGCTAAGTTGCTCGGGTATCTTTAGTTTGACTGGCGATTGTCTAGGTTATTCAGACACCTACTAATAAGAAGAACTCCTGTTTACAGAAGCATCCGTGGAATGACACTATCTGGTAGTTATCGAACTAGGGGGAGTAAAAATGGGAATCATACAAAACTTACGTGATTCGATGTCTGACAACAGTAGCTCAACCTTTACGGTCCAGGGCATCTTAGTGGAGTGTTCTCATTGTGGACATACACAGTTCAAAAAACGCGAGGGCCAGTTGAACACTGCAGGATTGACATTCCTGAACTTGGATTGGGCAGACCGATCGGCAGTCGTGCTAGTTTGCACGAACTGTGGCAAACTGGAATGGTTCCTGATTGACTAGACCAAACCAAAGCTAATAATTACCTTGATGCTTCTACTCGGTTATTTCCTTGGTGCTTCTGCTCAACCTCCCAAATCTCAAGCTCATTCATTCGGTTCACTAACCGCATAAGTCATATATAAATCCCTTTTTGGCGCAACTCATCTTGCATGTGATTATGTCAGGCTTTTCCTATTGCATCGAACAGGTGTTCGTTGTACTATATGAAACATCTGTTCGATTGGCTGGTGTAGTTAGACAATCTGACAACAGGTGAGAGGCTGCCAGAAGCTGCTGGAAAGTAGATAG
>JAIRQI010000009.1 GCA_031256575.1 Coriobacteriales bacterium | reverse complement strand
GCTTCCTGAAAGAGAAAGAGGTCCAATATGATATGCAAGCACTGCCATCAGGAGATATCTGATGACTCAAGGTTCTGCACCTATTGCGGAACCGTACTAGATGCTCCTGAGCCAACGATACCAGCGGCTCCTGTAACTCCGGTGATTCCGTCAGCTGAACCAGCGTACGGTAGCCAGGAGACAAACTACTCATCTTGGCAAGACAGCAGCAGTGGTAGTTATACTGCTCCCTCATATGACCCAGCTACTTCTGCGCCAGGCTACGCTGCTGCTACCTCCGCTCCGAGTGCTCCTGCTCCATCGGCTGCCCCAGGATACGCTCCTGCGGCACCAGGCAGCTACGACTATACTCCAGCTACACCAGCAACTCCGGAGTATGCTCCAGCAGCACCGGCGGCTGCCCCTGCGGCACCAGCGGCTGCCCCGGGATATACTTCTCCAGCAGCTCCTGATTATGCGGCACCCGCAGCCCAGCCAACACCGGCTCCGAGCTATGCGCCTGCTACCCAACCTGCACCAGCTCCGAGTTATGCTCCTACTAGCCAACCAGCTCCGGCGCCAGATTATGCTCCGGCTCCGATTCCTGCGGCTCCAGCTGTAGACTACTCTCAAGCACCTCCGATGCAGCAGACCTATGATCCCTACCAAAGCACTCCCCAACAGCAGGGACAACCAAGTTATGCTCCCCAGCCTGTTCCTTATCAAGCTCCACCAAAGAAAAAGAAGACCTGGCTAATTTTCTTGATTATTGGCATTTTAGCTGCCTGCGCTATTGGCGTCGGTATCTTCGTGATCGTCAATTTCATGAACGGTGGTACTACTTCTGGTTGGAGCGGTGGAGTCGCCTCCAATGAGTTGCCTAGTGGTTATACGGCGATTGTCTCCAATGATTACGTGGTAGTCGGTGTCGGTGAGGTGACCCCCTACTATGAAAATGATGGTACGACTACCGTCCAGGTAGATTTGTATATCATTAATAAATCCAGCAATGCTATATACCTGATATTTGCGGACAACAGCTTCGATGGCCGGGTGGCTCCATATGATGAGGTCTTTGTTTCGGTCTTGCGTACCGAACCTGGCCGCACTGACTCTGGTGTGGTCTACATCGAATTTTTGGATGGCCCGGATGCCTTGAACCGCTGGGTTGGCACCTTGCTGGTAATTGATGACGATACCTACTACGATGCCAATCCGGTCATCTTAGACGAATACGATTTTGACCTGACCTACAATCACTGATCTGAAAGCCATTATCTCGATATGCTGAAAGCCGCTCCCCGAGCGGCTTTCTTTTATGTCGTTCAAAGAACTCTTTGACTTAATGCAAATCATAATTATAATGTAAATATGTCAGAGCTACGTTTTGAATGGAATCAACAGAAGAACCTGGCTAATATCGCCAAACACCATGTATCGTTCGAAGAAGCGCAAACGGTGTTCTCTGATATTAATGCTAGGATTATTGACGATCCAGACCACTCCTATGATGAGCAGAGATTCATCATCATGGGTATCAGCAGCAGGTTAAGAGTAGTTGTAGTATGCCACTGTTATCGTGAAAACGATGAGGTTATCAGAATTATATCTGCACGAAGGGCTACGAGAAACGAGGTGGATTATTATGGATACTGATGATATTAGGGCAGAGTATGACTTCAGCTCATCACGATCAAACCCGTACGCAAAAAAACTTAAGAAACAGATAACAATACGCATTGACATTGATGCGATTGATTTCTTCAAACAAGAGGCAGCTGTTGTTGGCATTCCTTATCAGAGTCTCATCAACTTATATCTGGCTGATTGTGCTGCAAATAAAAAGAAGCTGAGACTAGCCTGGAAGTAGACTACGTCTTGTAGTTAGATTGCTGTATTTAGTTAGACAAATCTATATCTTCGTCGTCGGGGTATTCGATGATGTCAGCTAGCTTTTCAAGTAGATTAATTAACTGTGGATAAAGCCCCTCCTGGGCTACCTTGGGTGGTAGGTTTGCGGCTTGCTTCAGTGAAGAATTCGAACCAGTAGATGCTTCTGTAATCGATGCTACAGCATCTTGACTCTGCGCTGTCTGACCCTTGCTAGCTTTCGGAGCCTGCTCGAAGGGATACTGTAACCTGTATGATTTGACAAAATAGAGACCGCCTTGCTTCTTGAGCTCAGAGGCTTGCTCGCTGTTCAAATGCAGGTTCTCCAGCACGAAATGCTTGCGCTGGACACTAATGCTAGAGATATCCAGCGCCACTGCCCAGATACGGGCTCGTTCCCGGTCGACCAGATTCATAGCTGCAGCAGGCAGCGCACCAAACTCCGATTCCAACTGATTAACCAAAGCGTCCAGGCCTGTAAAATCTTCAGTAGCAGCCAGTCGCCGGTAGAATAAAACCCGCTGGTCAGCTCCTGCCATGTACTCCTCCGCAAAAAAGCAGGGCTCTGGTAACTCTATCCGCACTTCCAGCTTGGGGTTTTTGCTTGCACCTAAAGAGACCTCGTCTCCCTCCAATGCTGCCTCTGCCAGCTCACCAGCCCGAGCTGCTTGTACCGCCTCGTTAATCATCGCTGCGAAGAAGTCAAACCCGACAGCTGCGATGTTTCCGCTTTGCTCCGCACCCAGCAGGCTGCCGGCGCCTCTGATTTCTAAGTCGCGCATTGCAATCTTCAAGCCGCTGCCCAGGTCTTGAAACTCATCAATCGCCATCAAACGCTCGATGGCCTCCGGCGTCAAGGTATTCTCCGCCGGAAATAAGAAGTAGGCAAAAGCTTGGGCATGCGAGCGGCCGACCCGCCCTTTCAGCTGGTACAGCTGGGCCAGGCCGAGGCGCTGAGAGTCTTCGATAATCAAGGTGTTGGTATGCGGGTTGTCCAAGCCGCTCTCGATAATCGTGGTAGCAATCAAGACGTCGAATTCCTGGGCGGCAAAGCGTTCCATGACATCTTCAAGCTGGCGGCTGGTCAGTCGACCATGTGCCACACCGACCTGGGCTTCTGGGGCTACCGCAAAGACCCGGGCTACGGCATCCTCGATGGTCTTGACGCGGTTGCTTACGTAGTAGACCTGGCCGCCGCGACCGATCTCATGGCGGATGGCAGCACTGACGGTGTCTTCATTCCACTCGCCAACCTGCACCCGCACGGGTGTCCGGCTGACCGGTGGGGTGTTTATCAGGCTCATGTCTCGGACTCCGGACAAAGCCATCTGCAAGGTACGGGGAATCGGTGTAGCGCTCAACGTCAAAACATCGACCTGTTCGCGCAGGTTCTTCAACTGCTCTTTGTGCTGGACTCCGAAACGTTGTTCTTCATCGATGATAATCAGGCCCAGGTCACGCGGATTGACATCAGCGGAGAGCAAGCGATGCGTACCGACCAACAGGTCTAGCTTACCTGCTGCTAAGCGCTCTAAGATGTGCTTTTGTTCTGCCTCGGTGCGAAAACGCGAGAGCACATCCACGCTGACAGCAAAGGGGTCAAAGCGCTCTAGAAAGGTCGTATAGTGCTGTTGAGCTAAGATCGTGGTCGGTGCCAGCAAAAGTACCTGGCGACCAGCTTGGATAGCCTTGAAAGCAGCTCTCAGCGCTACCTCGGTCTTGCCAAACCCAACATCCCCACAGATTAGACGGTCCATCGGCCTAAAAGACTGCATATCTGCCTTGACATCGGCGATAGCCGCCAGCTGGTCGGGTGTCTCCTGATAAGGAAATGCCAGCTCCATCTGAAACTGCAGGTCGCTATCGGCGCCATAGGCGTAACCTTGGACAGCAGCCCGACGAGCATACAGGTCAACCAGGTCAAAGGCCAGTTGCTTGGCTGCCTTGCGGGCCTTGCCGGTTGCCCGTGACCAGTCGGAGGTATTCAGACGGGTTAAGCGGGGAGCAGAGCTATTCGGGCCGATATAACGGCTGACCCGGTTAATCTGCTCCACCGGGGTGTAGAGCTTGTCACCCTGGGCGTATTCTAGATGTAGGTAGTCACGCTCGATTCCTGCTACCTCTTGCTTGACGATGGCTTTGAACAAGGCGATTCCATGTACCTCGTGCACCACATAGTCACCCGGTTTGAAGGGAAAGGTCAACGCTGTAGGGTCAGCGCTGGTTCGCCCGCCGCGGATGCTGCCGCCGACGCTGCCGTCGCTGCTGCTGCCGATGCTGCCGTCGCCGTCGCCACTACCACCGCCAGCCTGGCTGATGCTGCGACTGCTGCGAACCCGCCGAGCAATCGAGGAGGCACTGTTATCGCTCAGAGAGAGCAAAGCCAGCTTGGCTGCCGGGATAGTCATTGCCGTCGGCAAATCCATCTCACAAATCGTTGCGACCTGCTTTTGTAGAGCTTGACCAGCTGCCTGAGCAGCTTGAAGCTTGGTGGCATCAGAAAACGATACATGCTCGTCGGTCAAGGCCAATTCGATGGCTGACTGCGAACGCTGGTTGGCAGCAGCGATGATAGTCATATAGTCATTGCTCAGCAGGTTTTTAGCTGCCAATGCCAGGCGTTGTTCAGAGCCGCTGATTGCTGGATACTTGACCTCCAAACGCAGGTCCAGTCCAGAAGAACCGCTAATCATAGTCAAGATAGTAAACAGTTGCTGGATTCCGAAATCCAAATCGCCGGGCTTTAAGAAAAGCGCCTCGGTCAGAGCTTCGGCCCGATTGTCATCATGGCAGTGACTGACAATGCTTTGCATCTGTTGGTCGTAGTATTGAGCAGCTGCATCAAAGAGTGCGCGCGGCTCGATGGCAATCAGCAAGGTCTGGCTGTGCAGATAATCCAAAGGTACCGCGGGCTTGTCATAGAGGTAAGGCAGGTACAGCTCCTGCTCCAAAAAGTCCTGGCCAGATTGCAGCGCCGCCAGGTGTTCAGCATAAGCTGCTGGCAAGGTCTTCAACTCCTGGGGAGACAAGCCGTAAATCCTCCGGATAGCCCGCTCTCTGTTGTTCTCGTTCAGCACAACAGCCTTAGCCGGATAGACAGTAATACTCTCTACTGTGCCGATAGACTGCCCGGTGCTGGGAACCAGCCGCCGGATTTTCTCCACCTCATCACCAAACAACTCAATACGCAGTGGATGGTTGGTGGTAGATGGCCAAAGGTCTAATGTGTCACCCCGGAGCGAGAAGTAGCCCGGAGCATCAGCGCGGTCTGTGCGCTCGTATCCACAGTTGACCAATGCCGTCTTCAGTCCCTCATAGCCCAAACTACCAGGGAGGACATAGTTCTCAGTCAATTGAATTGGCTGCGGCAAGGCAGCTGGTGGTGGCAATTTGCGCAGAAGGGACTGCACGCTGGCCACCACCAACTGAGGCTGGCCAGATTGCAGCTCAACCAAAGCTTCAACCCGAGCTCCGCTTTGCGCGATGTTTTCTGTGCTCAGGGCTTGTTCCCGCCAGGGACGATGGCTGTAGAGGGGCAGTCGCAGAACTGCCTCGCCAGGCAGCCAGGTACGCAGCTCGCGAGCGAAATGGTCAGCCTGAACCTCCCCGTTGCAGATAATCAGGGTGCTGCGCGGCTGCTGCTTGTAGCCTGCGGCCACCAAAAATGGGCGCGCCGAAATGGGCGCGGCAACTGATATGTCGCTTTGCGCACCCAGCTTCTCCGACAGCGTTTTCAAAGCTCGCGCTTGAAAAAGGCGTTCGGAGGCAATGTCGATGACAGAACCTTCGCCCATTAATTACCTCGATGATATTATCCCCCAAAACCAGGATGCGTTGGAAGAGCTTCGGCTTGAAGTTAGATACAGAAACCGCAGAAGCCCCAGAGGTTTAGGTTTTTATGTGGAGAAAACCTTGCTCATCGGCATTTGGAGTATCCACAATTGCGACAGATGGCGCATCCCCCTTCATGCTCAAGCGGCTGAAAGCATTCTGGACATAAGTCAGGCACTCGGCCAGCTGGCGCTTGTCCCGTTGGTCCCTGGCTAACATGGGCCTGACCAACTGGAGTCAGGCTGGCCTCTGTCCAACCTGACTCAACCAGCCCGGGCGGAGTCTGGCTGGCTGAAACCCAGCCCCCTGGCACTGGTGGCTCGCTGCTATTCTCCACATCGCTCGACCCATATGCTACCTCTGGTGGAGAATTCAAAGCGACATCCGTCCGCCCCGTACTTCTGTGCAGTAAGGGAGTCGCTGGTATGGCGCTGGCCGTCAGTGCGCCGCCGTTTTTGATGTGTAGGTGAACCTTCATAACCACCTTGGCAATAGCATCAGGACAGCTGGTGCAGCTCATGTCGTCCTGACGGATGGTCGACGGACAGCGGATGCCTTTTAGTTGGGAGCAGACCTCCTCCACAGAAATGCCGCTGCGTAAAGCGATGCTGGCCAGGCG
>JAIRQI010000155.1 GCA_031256575.1 Coriobacteriales bacterium | reverse complement strand
AGTGCCGCTAATCCGGTTGATTTAGGCAGTCGTTGCACTGTCTTCATGAACTCGCGGGTCAAGCAGGCGCAAAAAGAAGGTGCGACGGTTGGTGACATATCGGCGGGCCTCAGTTACTCAGTAATAAAGAATGCCTTATACAAGGTGATTAAGATACGTGACCCGCGCGATGTCGGCCAGCACGTCATCGTGCAGGGCGGCACTTTTCTAAATGATGCAGTACTGCGGGCCTTCGAGATTATCTCAGGCTGCGAGGCTATTCGCCCGGACATTGCCGGCATCATGGGTGCCTATGGTGCCGCTCTCTTAGCAAAGGATAGATATGCTGAAGCCATCCAGCACGCCGCCTGACGCAGGTGCGCAGTGTGTCGCAGGTACGCCGCTAGACGCAGGTGTGCCGCCTGACGCAGGTGTGCAGTGTGTCGCAGGTACACCGCTAGATGCAGGTGCACAGTGTGTCGCAGGTACACCGCTAGACGCAGGTGTGCCGCTAGACGCGGGTATGCCGCCCGACGCAAGCGCGCAGTGTGTCGCAGGTACACCGCTAGACGCGAGTGTGCCGCCTGCCACGGGTATGCCGCCTGCCACAACTAGGGTAATTACTGAACCACTGCAGGCTACAAACCCGGTAGTCAGCAGGCAACGCTCCCGGCTGCTAGGGCCAGAAGCTCTTCGGGCCTTATCCCCAAAGGTAACATCGATGCGATGCAACCGCTGCTCCAACGCCTGTTTACTGACGGTTTCAAACTTCGGCAAAGACCCCGAGACAGGCAAGACCCGGCGCTTCATTACTGGCAACCGTTGCGAGAAAGGGGCTGGCAACACGCTGGTCCAAGCCGACCTGCCGAACCTCTTCACCTACAAACGCCAACGCCTCTTCGAAGGGCGCCCGGGGGCACCCTATCTGCCGTTGACTGCGAACCAAGCCAGCCGCCCGACGGTCGGACTGCCACGGGTCTTGAATATGTATGAGAATTATCCGTTCTGGTTCACCTTTCTGACCGAGCTGGGTTTTGCCGTGGTGCTTTCGGAGGAGACCCGTAAAAGCACTTATGAGGCTGGTATTGAGAGCATGCCATCGGAGAGCGTCTGCTATCCGGCCAAGCTGGCCCATGGCCACATCATGGACCTGATTAAGCCGGAGCGGGCGATTGACATCATCTTCATGCCCTGCATCCGCTACGAGCGCAAAGAGGACCCCGAGGCGACCAACCAATACAACTGCCCCGTGGTGGTCAGTTATCCAGAGGTCATCAAGTTGAATGTGGAGGAGCTCAATTACCCTGACACACCGACCTTCATGAACCCCTTTTTGCCTTATCAGGACCGCAAACGATTCATTCAGAGAGCCTATGAGGAATTCTCAGCTTATTACGCGGAACACCCGGAAGCCAAGGGCTCTGCTCCAACTATCGCCCAACTAACTCGGGCAACAGATGCAGCTTGGGCTGAAGATGAGCTGTTCAAGCAGGATATCCGTGAGGCTGGTGAAGCAGCTTTAAAGTGGATGGAGAAGACCGAGACCCATGGCATCGTGTTGGCCGGGCGGCCATACCACTTGGACCCAGAGATCAATCATGCTATCCCGGAGCTGCTGGCTGGATATGGGTTGGCGGTGCTGACTGAAGACAGCATCTCGCATCTGGTCAAGCCGGAGAGGCCGCTCAGGGTAGTCGACCAGTGGATGTATCACTCGCGGTTATACGCAGCTGCCAAGTATTGTTGTATGCGTGATGATTTAGATTTGATACAACTGAACAGCTTTGGTTGTGGCTTGGATGCCATCACCACAGACCAGGTGCAGGAGATACTGGTCGCTTCGGGCAAGATCTATACCGTGTTGAAGATTGATGAGGTCAGCAATCTGGGAGCAGCCCGTATTCGGGTACGCTCCCTCTTGGCAGCGTTGCGCAACCAGGAACTGGCGCGAGAAGAAGCTGCTGTAACACACAGCTCCCGTCAGGTCATTAGCACCGCGATAGACAAGCCACAGTTCACCAAACAGATGAAGGAAGCTAAATATACTGTCTTATGCCCCCAGATGGCTCCGATTCATTTTGAGTTGTTGCTACCGGTCTTTCAGAAGTTTGGCTATAACTTTGAGCTGCTGCCTTCGGTAGATTTCGGTGCTGTTGAAGCTGGGCTGAAATATGCCAACAATGATGTCTGCTACCCTTCCATATTGGTCACCGGCCAGATTATGGAAGCTGTGACCAGCGGTAGATATGATATGGAGCACACGGCAGTAATCATCACCCAGACTGGTGGAGGTTGCCGAGCCACTAACTATATCGGGTTGATTCGCAAGGCACTGCGCGAAGCCGGTTACCCGCAGGTACCGGTTATCGGGCTGTCATTTCACTCACTGGGCGAGACTAATCCTGGCTTTTCGATATCTTTAGGTATGTTACGCCGAGCAGTTTATTGCTTTTACTACGGAGACTTGCTGATGCAGTGCCTCTACCGAACGCGTCCATATGAGCTCGAACCTGGCAGTGCTGAGAAGCTATATCGGAAATGGATGGATATCTGCAAAGCCCAGGTCTCTGGCAAGACCAGTCAGCGTATCTTCAGCCGCACCGTTAAGCAGATTGTTCAGGAATTCGATAGGCTGCCTTTGCTAAACGACCGCAGCAAGCCACGGGTTGGCGTGGTCGGTGAGATTCTAGTCAAGTTTCATCCTACCGCCAACAATGGTGTTGTTGATTTGATTGAGTCAGAAGGTTGTGAGGTCCAAGTACCCGGCTTGGCTGAGTTCTGCTTGTTCGGTATCTCTGGAGGTATCTGGCAGCACAAGACCTTATCCAAAAAGCGTATTTCGGCTATTGGCTCCCGCTTCTCAATTGGCTTGATGGACCTGTTGCGGCGACCGATGAACAAGGCTTTAGCAGCCAGCAAGCGTTTTGAGCCAGCAGCCAGCATTTATCAATTGGCTGAATATGCCGAGGGGTTTTTATCCCTCTGTAACTCAATGGGTGAAGGTTGGTTGCTGACTGCGGAGATGGTCGAACTGATTCACGGCGGTGTGCCGAACATCGTCTGCGCCCAGCCTTTTGCCTGCCTGCCCAATCATGTCACCGGCAAAGGGGTGATTAAAGCCCTGCGCAGCATCGACCAGCGAAGTAATATCGTGGCAGTTGATTACGACCCGGGAGCCTCTGAGGTGAACCAGCTGAACCGCATCAAGCTTATGATATCGATTGCCAAGGACAATTTCACCGCCCTGCAGGCGGCTAACTGAGAGCTTGCTTGTTGGTTTTGCCGAGGTTTTCTCCACATAAAAAGCGCTGCCTGGTAGACAGACAGCGCCTTTTTGCGTATCCGAAATGCTCTATATGCGCTGGTCAATAGGCAGATAGGGACGCTCCGGATTGGTGGACTTGTAGGCCGGACGCATAATGCGGCGGCCAGAGATAATCTCCTCGAAACGATGGGCTGCCCAACCAGGCATACGGGCGCAGACGAATAGCGGAGTGAGCAGGTCTTCGGGGATGCCGAGCATCGTGTAGATGAAGCCTGAATACATGTCGACATTGGCGCAGAGCGCCTTGTTTGAGCCTTTGACGTCGGCAAATACCTGGGGAGCCAAACGCTCGATGCTTTGCAGAAGCTTTAGCTCGGCCTCGTTCTCGGTGCCCGCAGCCAGTTGCTCGGCGAACTTCTGGCAAATCTCTGCCCGTGGGTCAGAGATGGTGTAGACGGCATGACCCATGCCATAAATCAGTCCGCTTTTGTCACCGGCCTCTTTCTTGATAAGTTTGGCCAGGTAGGCAGCCACCTCATCGTCATTCTCCCAATTAGCCACATTGGCTTTGATATCGGCTTGCATGGCCAGTACCTGGGCGTTGGCTCCACCGTGGCGGTAGCCTTTCAGCGAGCCGATAGCAGCGGCGTAAGCTGAGTAGGGGTCGGTGTCGGCTGAGGTCACCACGCGCATGGTGAAGGTGGAGTTGTTGCCTCCACCGTGCTCAGCATGCAGGGCCAGCATGATATCGAGCATGCGGGCCTCTTCGGCAGTGAACTGGCGATTGGGACGGAGCATCGAGAGGAAGGTCTCTGCGGTGGACTGTCCGGGGATGAAGCGGTGCAAAAACATTGAGCCGCCGTTGAACGCCGCCTGCTTGGCGTGGTAGGCCAGGACGGCAATGCGTGGTAGACGCGAGGTCAGCGAGATAGCCGTGGCTAGCTCGTGCTTGGGTTGGCGGCTCTCGGCATATTCATCGTCAGCATAGAGCAGCAATACCGAACGGGCCAGGCAGTTACTGATGTCTGGGGTAGCGGGGTCCATGATGTAATGGGCGGTGAAGCCGTCTGGCAGTTCACGGGCAGCATCAATTTCTGCGATAAACTCATCCAACTCTTTTTGGGTTGGTAGATTGCCGGTGAACAACAGATAGCTGAGCTCTTCGAAGAGGTATCGTTGGCCATGAACCGCTGGCGAGAGCAGGTCTTCAATCTCGTATCCACGCAGCGTCAAGCGGCCGCGGTCTGGCCGCACCTCGTCATCGACGACGACATAGCCGTGCACGTTGCAGATGCTGGTGATGCCGGCTAA
>JAIRQI010000121.1 GCA_031256575.1 Coriobacteriales bacterium | reverse complement strand
ATCGGTGGCGCTCCCGTCACCCAGGAGCTGGCTGATGAACTCGGCGCCAATGGCTATGCCCCCGACGCTGGTTCTGCTGCCGCCAAGGCTGTCGAGCTGCTGAGCTAAATTAGGCTACTTGGTCTACTTACTAGGAGGCCGGGTTGATACCCGGCCTTCTTGTATTTGTGGAGAAAAACGGTGTCTCAGCAGATGCGTGGCAATTGTTCGCCGACCAGCATATCTAGTACGCGAGTGGAGCCGAAGGGGGTACGTACCCAGGCTGCAGGCAGGCCGCTTGCTGGAGGACCGCTGACCTCGCCGATAATCGCTGCGTTTTTACCATGTTCATCTGTACGCATGGCAGCCAAAGCGGCTGTGGCTTGCTCAGCGGGTACGATAGCTACCATCTTGCCTTCGTTAGCAATCTGATAGATGTCATAGCCCAACATCTCAGCAGCACCCTGTACAGCAGGGTTGACGGGTACCAGAGACTCCTCGATGGTCATGCTGGTTGCGCTTTGAGCAGCCAGCTCATTGATGGTCGCCGCCAGTCCCCCGCGGGTCGGGTCTCTAAAACAACGGGTCGCGGGAGCAGCTTGCAGCACTTTAGCTACCAGGTGGTTCAAAGGAGCGACATCACTCACGATATTGGTACTGAAATTCAAGTTCTCCCGAGCGCTGACGATGGTGATACCGTGGTCGCCTAAGGTTCCGGAGAGCAAGATTTTATCCCCAGGCTGACAATTCGCTCCACTGAGCGGACGCTGACTCAGAAAGACCCCGATGCCAGCGGTGTTGATGTAGACCTTGTCGCCTTTGCCGCGTGGGACCACCTTGGTGTCACCGGTGACGATGCTCACCTGCGCCTCGGCCGCAGTCTGGGCAATCGACTGGCAAATCAGGCGCAGCTCGCTTAAGGGCAGGCCCTCTTCCATGATGAAGGCCAGCGACAGGTAGAGCGGGGTCGCACCAGAGGTGGCCAGGTCGTTGACGGTGCCACTGACGGCCAGGCGGCCGATGTCTCCACCGGCAAAGAAGAGCGGAGTGACCACATAGCTATCGGTGGTGAAGGCCAGCTCGGTCGTCGGGGTAGCCAGCTTCAGGCAGGCGCTGTCGTTGCCTTGTGCCAGTTCAGCTGAGCCGTAGACAGACAAGAAATACTCATCAATCAGCTCGCGCATCATAGTGCTGCCACTACCATGGGCCATGACAATCTGTTCAGATACACTCATCTTTTATCCTTCATACCTGGTCGGTCTGTAGTTCTTTAAGTCTGATATGGGGCCAATTCGCACTTTGAGAGGCTGCTGCCATTAGATGGGCCGGCCTGTCCACAAACACACATCGTTCATCCAACCCACCTGTAGTGTTGCTCAGGCGAACTGGATTCCATACCTATAGTAAGCGGCACAGCTACCCTCGCTGGAGACCATGCAGGCTCCGAGCGGTTGGCTTGGCGTACAGCTTATCCCGAAATGCGGGCACTCTGGCGGTGTGATGATACCTCGCAGCACATCGCCACAGCGACAGCCGCGAGGCTCCACGGTGGGTTCCACATCAAGCTGAAAGCGCTGTTCAGCATCGTAATCGCGATATTCAGGTCGCAGGGCCAGACCAGATTGGGGTATCAGACCCAGTCCCCGCCAGACCGAGTCTTGGCTGGCAAAGACCTGTTGAATGCTACTCTGAGCCTCGGGATTGCCATTCTCACGAACTGCCCGGTGATAGGCATTGCCAATAGCTACAACCTGGCCTTCCTGCTTTGCATTGACCTGTTCCAGCAAGGCTGTGATACCAGCCAGGATATCCACCGGCTCAAAGCCGGTCACGACTGCTGGCATCTGGTAGTCAGTAGCGATGAACTGGTAGGCTTGAAGCCCGAGGATGGTGCTGACATGCCCGGGCAGAATCAAGCCGTCCAAAGCCAGGCGCGGGTCTTGAAGCAAAGCGGCCAAAGCCGGTGGAACCTGCTTTAAGGCTGAGAGCAGTGAGAAATTCGCCAGCCGCTGCTCAGCGGCACGCAGCAGTGTCTGGGCGATGATAGGAGCTGTAGTCTCAAAGCCAACAGCGATGAAGACCACTTGCTGTTCAGGGTGCTCTTTGGCGAACTGTAAGGCATCTAAGGGGGAGTAGACCACCTCAACCGAAGCCCCTGCGGCACGGCGTTCGGCCAGCGAAGTCGATGACCCGGGAACGCGCAACATGTCGCCAAAAATCGCCACTGTCAACCTGTCGATGCGGGTCAAGGCTATTATTCGGTCGATGTCGCTGTTTGCGGTAACGCAGACTGGGCAACCAGGCCCGGACAGTAGTTTGATTTCTGGTGGCAACAGTGAGCGCAGCCCATATCTGGCGATTGCCATGGTGTGGGTGCCACAGACCTCCATCAGCCTTAAGGTTGATGGGTGGGTGGCAGGTTGAACGGCTGGTAGCTTGGTAGCCTGGCTGGCCTTAATCCGTTCAGTCAACTGCTCAATGCGCTGCAATAAGCGGGCAACCAGCTGCGGGTCACGATACCCATCTATTTGCTGGGTGTTGCGGGTACTGTCAGGTTGCTGCAGCTCACGATACCCGTCTTGCTGCTGTGGTTTGCGGGTACTGTCAGGCAGCTGAAGCTCACGATACCCGTCTAGCTGCAATGGCTTGCGGGTACTGTCAGGCAGCAGAGTGTCTGTTGATAGGTCTGACATAACTAAAGGCCTTCCGCCAGTTCAGGGAACTCAGCAAAAAAGGCCAAAGTCTCTTCAGCAGTCTCAGCACTAATTAGCTCAATGGCAAAACCAGCATGCACCAATACATAGTCACCGACCACTGCTTGAGGTAGTAGGTCTAAAGCAACGACACGTTGGACGCCGAGGATATCAACCAAAGCGGTACGATCCAGGTTGATTTGTAATACAACAGCGGGAACAGCTAGGCACACGGTCTATCCTTTCATCGTTATCTGAGCAGCGGCGACGGCAGCTTGTCCATAGGCGATGCAGCCGTCATTCGGGGGTAGCTGACGGTTCCAAAAAGACTTGAAACCTCGTTCGCTTAAAGCCGCTGGTAGCTTCTCAATCAAGAAACGGTTCATGAAAACCCCACCAGACAAGGCTACTGTATCGATGCCATGCAATTGGCGGAAGTATTCTGCCACATTGACAGTCATCTCGACTACCGC
>JAIRQI010000032.1 GCA_031256575.1 Coriobacteriales bacterium | reverse complement strand
CGACGAGTACCTGAACCTCACTGAGTCCTACAAAAGCCTCTGTGAGCAGTCCGAGGACCTGCTCGAGAGCTACCTCGGCATCCTCGGAGAGCTATGCCAGTCTAACCTCTCGGACGGCCAGTGGTTTACAAACCTCCAGGCTTTTACCAGCGCGGCGATGGTGCTACGCGGTGGCTTTGATACAGCCATGTCCGATGTCTCATCAGAGCTCGAGGGCTACATCACAGAGATTGATGCCAAAGACCAGTGCCTGTACGGAGAATGAGCAGTATGGACTATTCCATAAAGATAGACCCCGGTTACATAAGCGAGAAGATCAACCAGCTAGCGGCGCTGATTAGCCAATGCGAGGGCCTCAAGTCAAGCTGTGAGACAGATATCTTAAGCGTTCTCTCGACAGGCGGTGGTGCAAGCCAAGGTGACACGGCAGAGGTCACTGCAGCCATCGGCACCACACTGTCTGATGCCATCGGCCAGCTGGGACTGCTGATGGAGAGGACCCATGACTTCCTAGCGATGGCCATAGGCGAAGCGACCTGGGCCGATAACCAGACTGCAACACAGCTCAAAGGCCCCTCGCCTTGGGCATACATCGAGTAGACAAATACGGCTGACGGTATGACGAGAGACATATCAAAGGAGAGGCTCAAGCAATGGGCTTGATACGTGACTTCACTGACGCTTGCCGGGAGGAGATAATCCACGAGCTGATTAAGGCTGACAACCAGCTGGAGGGTTGGACCATATTCGAGGCCCTCTACAATTGGGTGTACATCGCCTCGGTGCGCTGCGAGTTAGACGAGAGCATCTTGGAGTTCTACCGAGAAACCTCGGACAAGTACAAGGAGATGGCCGGTAGCGTAGGTCAAATCTTCGACGATGTCTACGCAGTCGAGTCCAATACCTCATCCAACCTAAACCAGCTCCTAGAGTTATCGCTTGGACTCTCCGAGTCGTTGAAGGCCCTGGCAGCGATCATTGACCCTACGCCACCTGGCGGAGCCGGCCCGATGCTCGCTCTCTCTAGCTCAGACTTCAGCGATGTTCTAGGAAGCGTCAACACACGGCTCTTGGAGGCGACCAGAGCCCGCTTCGTCAGCATAGGAGAAGACGGCAGCCTGATCTATGACTGGGATCTGATCGACGAAGTCCTAGGCAAGGATGCCGACAAGATATCCGAGGCCGAGTACTACGTGCTGGCAGAGCTTTATACCTACATGGGGTTGGCGGATACAGAAAAGTTCATCCAGGCTTTGGCAGAAAAGGTGACCGACCGCACAGACGGGTTGGTCGAGTTCACGGAATGGGCATATGACCCTGAAAAGGTCAACCGGCTCATTAGCTACGTAAATGCATTCGCATACGTAGCTTCGATTTACGAGTACAGTTTCGACTTGTTGACTGACGATCAGGTTGCTGAGCTTTATGCAGCTTGGTTTCCGAACGGTGGATATACAGAAACCTCTGACCAAAGAAATACACTCCGAGAAAGCTCTAAGGACGAATGGTACAGAATCGTCCAGCAGTCTTCTTTTCTCAGTGTAGCAAGGGAGTTGGCATTTCTTCCGGGTGGATCTGAGCAGATCATGTCTGATGACTCCCTCTTCTCCGAGATGGGCGGCTTGACTGGGGCTAAAGGTGCTTTCGGCCCTAATATCACAATCGTCGAAGTCAAGTATCCATCAGGAGAGATCGATAGCTACATCTTGACCTATACCAACACACAGTCAGTTTCCAGCGTTACCCCTACTGGTCCTACATCTGTTTACAACACGATCTCACGCAACCACTTCAATGAGAACCAGGTTACGATTAATGCACCGCAGACTAGCCTTGGTATCGGCGATACGATAGATGATGCAGCAAGTAAATACTTTGCTGCCAAATACTCATCCAGCTATCCCGAAGTCAGCGGCGAGGTGTCGAATGCGATTGCATACAGTGTGATTGAAGGTTTCTTTACCTCGATACTAGAGACTACTCTGGAAAGGTCTACTTATACTGTCGGCCCCCCTATAGCTGTTCTTGGTGCTGTCAAAGATGCAATAATTGAGGAGAATAGGAAAGCAGAGGTTATTAGGGAGGTAAACTCACTAATAGCTGTTCAGCGTCTTGGGGATTATTGTGTGACCCTTGATATGCCTGCAGTAATCTATGATGACGGCTCAGGTAATCTGGGTGTGCTTATGTACCCTAATCCTATGACATATCACAAAGTCGAAGGTATTAACCATATTGTGGAGAAATATGGGATTGATACCAGCCTCTTCGGTTTTGTAAGCGAGATCACGCTGAATGATATTCTGAACAACCCTGGAGCTGTCTACGAGTTGCTGACTGATACCGCGCATGGTGGTTTCACCGAAGACCAGTTAGATGAACTAGATAAGTATTAGTCGGTATTACAAAGACGGGAAGGCATGGCCATGAAAAAGTTCATTACCGTGATTGTCACATTAGCGCTATGCGCAGGTTCTTTTGTTGGCTGTACTTATACCAAACAACAGCAAGAGTATGCCAGGATGATGCTTTTCTCAAGAGCCTCTTATGCCAGTACAATGAGGTTTGTCAGTATCGAGGGATCAGGCATGATGCTGTCTGCGCGTATATACGATGGAAAGTACAATGACCTGGTCTTAGTGATGTCAGAAGCAGAGTCTGTAGGTTATAGCGAGGATGTATTAGTCGCTTGGCCCAGCGAGCAGACCGAAGGAATCCTTGACCGCCTCAACCAACGTGTGTCTAAGTCTGATATCGATGTTGAGCCTTACAACCTCTCATACCCAATCACCATGACAGATGTGGTGGTTAATTGGCAGGATGTTACCGACCTTATAGTAAGCATCGAAGACTTTGAGCTGATTATCGACCCAGATTACTATACGATACCGCAGCCAACACAATAAGGCTGTAGTCTCATTTTGCTTACGTTGTCTCCACACATGATAATTTGGCTAATAACCGAGAATCAGTATTCAGGTTGTATGAGACTATCCCTCCTGGAGATCAAGACGCTATCAAGAACCCCGCAATGAATATTCCTGAACCTTATGAAGATCAGCAGACATGGTTGGGAGGCAAATCAGATGAAGAAGGTTGTTGCATCACTACTGGCTGTTGTGATGTCAGCATCAATACTGACTGGGTGTAGTAGTAAGAACAATAACACTGACGATCACGATGTTTTTCAGAAAACTCTCTATTCAAACGCATTCATGTTCCATTACTCATATTACGGGAATGGCATAATCACCCAATCCTACCTTAGAGGGGATTTCGACGATATCATCTTTATATACTCAGAGACGGATAACTCGGAATATGGAGAAAGAGTAGTCGTAGCTTGGCCAACAGAGAACACAGCGATAATCCTAAACAACCTGAATATACATACCGATATGTATGAGGTTGATTTGACTGAGTTCTCCCTCACATACCCAATCACCATGGAGGATGTGGTGGAAAGATGGGAGCTGGTCAACGACTACCTGTTTAGCATAAACATCGGCCTCGAGAGTATACTCGCTCCTTTCCCAGAGTCCGAGTAGCCAGCTTCTGCCAGGGCATCCTGTACCAGTAAGCAATCACAAGCTAGCCACCTCGGCAAGCAACCTCAGCAAGCAAACCAGTAAGACCTTCTCCCCAGGACTATACCGCTGCAGTATCCCATTGCAGTGTATATTGCCCAATCAAGGCTCTAATTATCTTGACAAAGAGTCCTTGGCTCATGTAAGGTTCGGTTTGGCTTTCAGGCACGTCATGCGTGCGGATAAGGCCTTATTACAGACAGCACAGGTGAGAGGAGACATTGACATGTCAGGACAGATCAGGATCAGCCCGGAGAGCATGCGCGGCAAGGCCGGACGCTTCCGTAACGAGGCCTCCGAGGTCCAAGGCGT
>JAIRQI010000031.1 GCA_031256575.1 Coriobacteriales bacterium | reverse complement strand
GAGCGCAAGAAGTACGGCCTGAAAAAGGCCCGCAAACGTCCACAGTTCTCCAAGCGTTAGAATCGAGCACATAGCATGCCCAGGTATTTTGGTACAGACGGCGTGCGCGGAGTGGCTTTGAGCGAGCTGACTGTCCAGATGGCCGAGACCCTCGGCCGGGCTGCCGTGCACATTCTTGGCTCCCGCCTATTGATTGGTCGCGACACCCGCTCAAGCGGCACCCAGCTGCAAGCCGGGTTGATTGCCGGCATCACCGCTGCTGGCGGAGAGGCTCTGTTGGCTGGAGTGATTCCTACCCCGGCCGTCGCCTATCTGACCCGCGCCTACGCTGCAAACGGCGGAGTGGTTATCTCAGCGTCCCACAATCCTCCGGAATACAACGGCATCAAGTTCTTTGATGCCCAGGGCTTCAAGCTGGACGAACGAAGCGAACAGCAGTTTGAAGATGCCTTGCAAGCCCAGGCTATCGCAGCTTGGGAGGCCGGGGAGGCCAGCGCAATCAGCGTAACCGGGGAGGCCAGTGTAATCAGCGCGCCCGGGGAGGCCTGCGCGGCCAATACCAGCGACTATTCAATCTATGGAGAAAACCTCCGCACTGTCACCGGAGCAGCGACTGCCGTAGAAGACCTTAGCGATGCCAGCGAGTGCTACATTCAACACGCTACTCAGGTCTTCTCCAGTCAAGGTCTTGACCTAGTCGGACTGAAGATAATAGTAGACTGCGGGCATGGAGCTGCCTTCTACACGACCCCCGAAGCTCTACGTCGGCTGGGAGCGGAGCTTATCTGCTTAAACTGCGATTTCGATGGCACTGATATCAATGTCAACAGTGGTTCCACCCACCTCGAGCAACTGCAAGCCAGCGTATTAGCTAATGCGGCTGACCTCGGATTCGCTCATGACGGGGACGCCGACCGAGTCATTGCGGTCGATGCTCAGGGCAATGAGGTAGATGGCGATTTCATCGAAGCCATCTGCGCTGTCGATTTAAAGACCCAGGGCAAGCTGGCTCATAACACAGTCGTCTCGACAGTGATGGCCAACTTCGGTTTCGTCAAGGCCCTGCGCGAGCAGGGTATCGAAGTGGCCTTGACAGATGTCGGAGACAGCAAGGTACTAGCTGCTATGCTCGGCGGAGGCTTTACGCTAGGTGGCGAGCAGTCTGGTCACCTGATTTTTCTGGAACACAATTCAACCGGAGACGGCCTGGTCAGCGCCTTGCAGCTACTGGCTGCTATGCGCAGGTCTGGGCTAGCTTTGCACGAACTAAGCCAGATTATGGAGAAGTACCCGCAAGAGATGATTAACGTCACGGTCTCGGATAAATTAAAGCTAAGTAATTCTGAGCGTCTGGCTGCTGCGCTTCTAGCAGCCGAAACTGAGCTGGGTTCCGAAGGCCGAGTGCTACTGCGACCATCGGGAACCGAACCGAAGTTCAGAGTGATGGTCGAAGCCCACGATGCCCTACTAGCTCAGCGGCTGGCAAGGCAACTAGCCGAGCTAGTAGCAGCAATCGACAGCGAGTAAGGGACAGAACAAATCTGGGACGAAGCTCCCCCTGTCACTGGTCTTCATCGCATAGATGATACCCTCCAGACTGCTGCCTTCTGTTGGTTCGCTGGGTGTGGTGGTGTCGCTCTCGCCAATAAGCATGGTACGAACTGGTTTCTATATAGAATTTAGCTTTTCAGCAATCTGTTGAAGTTGATCCTTGACTTGTGTCAAGACCTGATCCTTCGGCTTCTCAGAGTCCTGTTCTGTTGATTGATCTTTTTTCTTCTCCGAATCGGGTTTCAGATCCACCAAAGCAGCCAACTGAACTTCTAGCTGGTTCATTGTCAGTTGGTTGTGGACAATCTCGCTGAGCAGCAACTCACGACTCTTGGTGCTGGTGAACCCTTGAGCGATGTAGACACTGGACAGGAAGCGCTGGTCTTCATGCAAAGCCTTATGGTAATGCTCCATTTGGTCCATAGAGCTTTTGTACACATAGAGTGCAGTAGCTGCGATTAGCTCAGTAACCGCACCACAGATAGCCGCCATCGTCGCTACCTCAGTTTTCAGGTTGTAAACAATCGAGCATAGAATTGCTCCAGCCATCAATGCGAAGCCAGCGATACTGAGTAGAACTGCCAAATTGAACGCTAAATAGGTCTGATCTTGGCTCCAGGTATAGTAGGCTTGCATTTTTTTCAGATTTCGCATAGTCAGCGTGAGCACCGTATTGCTCTTAACATCCTGGGGATAAACCTTTTTTTTATCGGTTTCGCTTACAAGCCTAGTCGATAGCTCCTCTCCTCCTTCCTTGTAATCAAAAAGCTCCTGCTCGTCTACTTCGAAGCTGGCTCTCGTGGTCGGAGAGAATAAAGCTTCAATTTCTTTATACTGGCTGATAAATGATGCGAACTCATCGTCTACGATAACTTGCTGTTCTGTGTTGATCTCTTTGTCATTGCTCATTTGATTGCTCCCCACCAATGTATGCCAAGGTCCATCACTTGGCGCTATTATAGCTTTAGTGAGCAGGTGAGAGGAGGTAGTAGAAATGGGAGAACACAATAGAACCCTCCTCATTATGTTCTCTGATGATGTCTTCGGCGGCATCACCATGAAGCAAGTTGAAGCTTGAGACCAACAGGTATCGGTCGCAAGGCTGGGGTTTACCCTGCTTAACCTAACATGCAGACAGGTTCCATGAGGTTTGATAACCCAGTTTCCCATATGATAGAATCATCCGCTGAGAAAGCGGTATCCTTTTGGGATCAGAAGTTAGCCTAGAAGCAGCTATCGAGAGGGAATGCATAACTGGTGTGCCAACCAGATCAACAACCTCGTGCCAGGATACACACCGCTTTCAACTAGGCTACAAAAGACAGACAGGGAAAGTACCATGGCATACACCGAAGACATCGCAGTCAGCATTGCCCCTTTCGAGGCAGCACTGACGCTATTAGGCATCGCGCTCACCAACGTCTCGCCCTCCACAGCCGAGGTAGCAGAGATCAGCAGCCAGGCCGCCACCATGCGCGCCTACCGTGAAAGGCTCACCGACATCCAGGCCCTCCTAGAGCAGTACCTTGGTCTCTTAGAGCGAGACAAGGCCGCCTTAGGCATCGCACTAGAGAGCCTAATCGAGGCCGACCAAGCCTCAGCCGCTGGCCTCTTGGGCTGACACAAAAAGAAGCGAGCAGGCGCACAATGGCACAATACCGAGACGGCGGCCAAGCAGGCTTTCAGATCGGCTACGATGAGATGACCTTCCTTGGGCTGGGCATCCAGTCCAAGTCCCAAAGCTGGACAGACGAGTTACAGGCGGTCTTCAGCCCACTGTCGATGATAATCGACTCCCCGTCTTTCACAGGCTTCGGTGCAACCAGCATCAAAGGCTACCTTACCGAGGTACACGGGACTATAGCTATAAGCTTCCAAGAGATACTCACTGAGATATGCTGCCGCTATCTGCTCTTCGAGGACGGCTACCATACAGCAATCGACACCGACCAGCACGCCCAGCTTGACCAGGAGACCTTAGATGATGCTTACCACTTCTTAGGCCCTTCCCGCAAAGACTTCGAGGACAGCTCGCTTAGGACCTGGAACATCTCAGACGGCATCGCCGACATCATGTTCGCCGAGCCGCCAGCCAGCTACGGGGTGCTGGGTGCCTACGACACTGCTCTAAGCAAGCTCAGCAGCTTAAAAAGTG
>JAIRQI010000026.1 GCA_031256575.1 Coriobacteriales bacterium | reverse complement strand
GCAATTCATGATGCAACTCGCAAAAATGAATCTCTGTGACAAATTAGCGTCAGCTGTGATATAACAGCAATGTTTGTGATGGAGGGAATAAGTCATGAAAGCCAAGACGTTATTGATAGTCGCTAGTCTAGTGATCGTTTGCATCGGAGCAGTAAGTGTTTTTGCTGGCATAGATGTCTCATCATACAAAACCACTTTTCCAGGCGTCATGTTGTTTATTGTCGGAATCGTCGGTGTTATCGCTAGCTTTTTTCACCAAAGACGTGCTGGAGCATTCTTTATTGAGATGGGGCTGCTTATTTGGCTACCTATCGGTATCATTATCTTTGACACAGCCGACTCTGGCGGAGACACATTACTGGTTCTGCTCGCTATGGGAATCCCTTGCCTTGCGGCCTCAGCGATCTATTGCCTTGTTGGCTACATGAATTACAAGGTGTGACAGTCTTACACAAACTCTGAATAGGCAAACAAGTTACATTGTTTGGATTGTCATTTCATTTGGTGGCACCGACGTGTCTGTTCTATCTGTTGACAGAAACATGGTTCATTCCCATAAAATCGCTGTGATTTGCTAATACTCCCTGCAGGAGGCCGGCTGCAGGGAGTATTAACGCATCGATAACCATAAAAGGCTGTCGGAAATCAAAAGAACTGTGTAGGTCGAATAAGCAGTTTGATTCAGCTATTAGGAAACGCGCTTTTAGGCACTCTCCTCTTACCTATCTAACGTTTGTTAGGTATATTAGCAATAGAGAATCTGCAAGTCAAGCTAGCAGGACAGCAAGACAGATAGCGAGGATGGAACAGAGAAGGGACGAATGTGCTTTGCTAGTCAAGCAAACTGAACAGCAAGACAGATAACGAGGATGGGCATAGAAGGGACGAATGTAGGGCTGACAATCCCACCTCTACCCTCGCTCCCTGTCGCCTACGTCCCCCCTGTTTTCTCTGCTCCTTCTGGTGTTGCTCATCCCTACCTTTCACATGACAAGTTGAAAACGCTGCCTGATCTTTGGGCTGTCTTATGGTTAATCTGAGTGTTCAAGGAAAACGAACAATTCTAGATACCTCTATCGGGACTACTTTGGACAATATCAAACGTCTATACCGCAGCGATGATGCGATGATTGCCGGTGTCTGTGCTGGCTTTGCGGATTATTTCGGGTTCGACCCGACCATCGTCCGCATTTTCGCCGTTGTTTTGCTGGTAATGCTGTTGGGAACCCCAGCACTGCTTTACCTGGCACTGGTCTTCATCATGCCCAAGCGTCCTTTGGATAGTAGCCGCCCCATCGATATCAAAGCATCTGTTAATAGCGAGATGTCAGCCATCGGCAACCGCACGACGACTCCTGGAGCCGCCTGGGTGTCAAGCAATTCCGAGGCCTTTGATGCGGTTGATCCCAAACTGAGTGGTACTAACGGCCGGCGAGCTAACCGAGGTATCAGTACTGCTGTAACCTTTGGAATGCTATTGGTCGGCTTTGGTATCATTGCTATGTTGGGTCTCATGGTTGATCCCTTTTTCTGGCTATACTGGCCGTTGATCATCATCCTGGTTGGGCTGATTACCCTTTGCACTCCTGGATACAACGGTTGGCGGGTAGCTCGCGCGGGTTATAGCGTTTTGCTGATTACTGTTGGCATAGTCTTACAGCTTTGGCGTTTGGAATACTACGATTTCGCTGTATTCTGGAACACCTTCTGGACGCTTTGGCCGGCTGGTTTGATAGGTATCGGCCTGTTGGTCATTGGTGGTACTTTGCGGCGGGATATCTTTAAGCTGGCGGCTGCTTTACTGGTGTCACTGGCAATTGTGATCGGGGTCTGGAGCTTTGGTCGAATTGGCGGCTCGTACTACATTCAGCTACCATTATTCGACCATGTCAAAATCGATTTACCCGACTCGCCTTTTCCTTGGCGGTAATGAATAAACAAACTATGTAGCTAACGGTTTGGGCATATCCGTTATTTTGCATGCATGACCATATGCAATATCCATGGTATATACTCCACTATTCTATTTCCTACGTGTTTTAACAGACAAGAAACACAAGAAACATGTAGAATATTCGCACACAACGGGCGTATTGCAGTCACCTTGCAGATACCGTACTAACCAAAGAACATGTACAGCAGATTCTGTTTTGCTGTGCATGGATTCACTGAAGGAGGTGTGTTAATGGTAAGCAAAAGATCCAGTTTTTGTTCTGGATCTGCGACCCGGGCAGCTGCCTGTCGATCGCAGGTTGATCTGGTCACCAGCCAACCTGTCAATACGGCAAAGCTAGAGCGTATGCTGTCCGATCGTGGCATCAGCCGGCGACGTTTCTTGGAGTTCTGTGGAGCCGTGGCTGTTGCTTTGGGACTTTCTGAAGCATTTGCTCCATCGATTCAAGAGGCTTTGGCTGAAGGGATCGTAGGCAAAGCTGAAGGAAAACTGATCCCGGTGATCTGGTTGGAATTGGCCTCCTGCACAGGTTGTACCGAATCCTTTGCCCAGGTGGATACACCGGACATTGCCACAGTGGTGCTGGAACTGATATCACTGACCTATTCCGAGACCCTCTCTGCTGGAGCCGGTTTTTCGCTGGAAGAAGCTAAGGAGGAGACAATCGCCAACGGTGGCCACATCGTAGTCATCGAAGGAGCGTTGATGGAAGGCTGGGATGGCAATGCCCTGCGGATCGCCAACGAAAAAGGTACCGAGATTGTCAAGCATGCAGTCAGCACTGCTAAAGCAGTAATCTGCGCTGGTTCCTGTTCTGTCGATGGTGGTTGGCAGGCGGCCAAACCAAACCCCGGCGGGGCGATTGGAATCCAGAATTACTTGCAGAAAGCCTTCGATGCTGGTGAGATTTCATCGATTCCACCAATCATCAATGTTCCGACCTGCCCAGCTAACCCCGAGCACTTGGTAGCAGTGTTGATCGAAGTGCTGCTGCTGGACAGACTGCCGGTCTTAGACCGATTCAATAAACCGGCACAGATTTTCGGACAATTCATTCATGAGAACTGCCCACGACGCGGTCATTTTGAGAATGGTGAGTTTGTCTATCAATTCGGGTCTGAAGAAGAAGCCTTAGGTTACTGTCTGTATCCCATGGGATGCAAAGGCCCGCAAACGAAGAACGACTGCCCGATAGTTCGCTGGAATCGTCGGGTCAGCTGGTGTGTCGAAGCCGGAGCTCCCTGCATCGGTTGCGCGGTCAGTGACCCTACTACCAACAAGCGCAATTGGGTTGACTTGAACTCCCCATTCCTGAAACGTTTTCACAGTATCAACATCATGAACTACGTCTTCCAACCAGCTACCTTGGCTGTAGCTGCCGCTGGATTGGTGGTCGCTGCCCTGGCTGTACATGGTTTTGGCTGGAAGATTTCCGGCCGCTTTGCCGGTGGTGCCCCGATTGAGAAAGAACGGGCCTGGGATATCAGGCATCCGAATAAAGCGGTCAGCACTACGATGCGCAAGGTCGCCGCAAAGAAGGATCGTGTTCTCAATGCCCAGCTGATTAAAGAGGAGAGTGAGGAGAAATACTTCGACTCCGTCAGTAAGGCCGCTCTAGCTAGTCAAGCTGAAGGTCATCTGGCTCGCCAGCAGGCTAATCCAGAAAAAGCTAGTGACACCAATGACAACACTGACCAAACCCAGGGAGGTGAGTAGAGATGACCCAGGCAACCCAACCAACTACTGGCGACAGAGAGCGTGGACCGGAAGACTCACCCAGCAATGCTGCAGCAGTTAGTGACCCTGCCGCTCCAGTAATAGCCGTTCCAATCAGTGCTGGTGCTCCGGGCCGCAAGCCCACGGGACCCTCAATCATCGACCCAGTGAATCGTATCGAAGGACACCTGCGCATTGACATGCAGGTCAAAGACGGGTTCGTCGAAGATGTCTGGATTACCGGCGGGCTATTCAGGGGCATGGAACTGGTCTTGGAAAACCGCCATGCTGCCGATGCCGCCTACATAACCCAGCGCATCTGTGGAGTCTGCCCAGTCAGCCATTCCCACGCGGCCTCCATCGCCGGCGAGAAGAGTTACGGCTTGACCATTCCCAATGGCGCCCGCATCCTACGTAATATTATCGAGGGTGCCCAGTTCTTGCATTCGCACATCCTCTGGTTCTACAATCTGGCGGCGCTAGACTATGTGAACCCGCTAAACGCTTTGAATGCCGACATCAGTGAAGCAGTCAAACTGGCTGATGCGGCGGGCACCACTGAAGCAGACTTCGCTGGACTGATCAACCGTTTGAAGGCTTTTGCCGAAAATGGGCAGCTTTCGATCTTCTCCGGAAATTGGTTTGACAGCGTCGAGCATGATGGCTCCAGCGCTTACAAATTGCCTCCTGAACTGGATCTGATTGCCACCCAACACTATCTGGAAGCCCTGGAAATGCAAGCCACAGCTTCCGAGATATCCGGCATCATCGGCGGCAAGATGCCGCATATCATGACTCTGCTACCAGGTGGTACAGCATTTGTTCCAACTGCGGAGAAGCTCGATGACCTGCTCTTCCGCGTCAAGAAGCTGGCAGACTGGGTGGCTCATACGATGATCCCGGACACCTTGGCGATTGTTCCTTACTACATGGATGAGTTCACCAATGGCTCAAACGAAGGCAACTACCTGGCTTGGGGTGTTTTTGAGTCAGAGAGCTTCAAGCCTGAAGAACGCTACCTGCCGGGCGGTATCTGGAGTATGAAAGAGTCTAAGTACCAGCAGGTCACCAATTGGGATGAGCAACTGATCACCGAGACCACAATTCATAGCTTCTATGATCCGGCCATCGATGACGGCAGCCCAGTGAACCCCCGCCAGGGAATCACTGCTCCGCTTTATAAAGACGAGTACATCCTGCCTAACGGAACCCATCCGGCTCAGGGTGCCCGTTATACCTGGGACAAGGCCCCGCGTTACGATGACCTGGTCTTTGAAGCCGGTGGTTTGTCCCGTCTGTTGGTGGCTTACAACCGCGGAGTTCCCTTCGTCAAAGACAATATCGACAACTTACTCAGTGCCCTCGGAGCAGCTGGACGGATTGATCTGCTGAACTCTACTATGGGCCGTACCGGCGCTCGCAATATCGAGACCCTCTATATCGCCAACCTGATGGTGGACTGGGTAAACGAGCTGATTGCTGCGGTCAAGGAAGGCAATGCTGCTACCTTTGCCGAGCCTGAGACTCGTACTGGTGAAGGTGCCGGTATGTGGGAGGCTCCGCGTGGTGCCCTCTATCATTACATGAAGATTAAGAACGATATTATCCAGAAGTATCAGATTATCATCCCCACCACCTGGAACATCTCTCCTCGCGATGCTCTAGATCGCAAGGGACCGATGGAGCAGGCCCTGATGGGTATGCCTGTTGAGGATGTCAACAAACCTATCCACGCTCTACGAGCCGTTCATAGTTTCGACCCTTGTGTGGCTTGTGCGGTGCATGTCAGCGAACCGGCAACTGGGAAGAGCTTCACAGTTGTCACAAGCCCCTGGGGGGTGAAGTAAATGGCTCATCTCGCTCATTATCGCGAGGCACATCCGCTGCCTTATGTAATTACTCACTGGATCAACCTGTTGTCGATGATCGTCTTGGCTTTCACCGGTTTTGTGATTCACTTTCCCTTCCTACCAGGAATTATGGGTTTGTGTCGCGGCGCTCATCTGTTTTTTGCCTGCCTGGTGCTGGTGAATATGGCCTTCAGGATATTCTCATCGCCTTTCATCAAGTCAGCTCCCAACATGGGCACCCGCGAAAAGCGCCAGGACATGTTTGTCTTTCTGCCTCAGAAGGATAACCGTCACCAGTTTGGGGCCTGGATCAAGTACTATCTGTTCTTGAAGAAGGACCATCCACTGAGTGGCAAGTATGGCGTTCCGCAGAAGCTGGCCTATTTGGCAGTTATACCCTTAACGCTGTTCATTGCCTTCACAGGTTTCTGCCTCTGGGTTCCCACCAGCGACTGGTTGCTGATGCAGTTCTTTACCGATCTGGTTGGCGGCGTGATGGCTGTTCGGATCATCCACTACTGGACGATGTGGATAATGATCATCTTCGTTATGCTGCATGTCTATCTGTCCATTGCCAACGGCTTGGCTCCACTGAAGATGATCTTTCTCTGGAAAGAGCATGGTGGACTGGTCTATGACCCGAAGACCAAAAACATCATCGGTGAGGACGACCTCGGCGAAGAACACGCCTGAATGTAGATGTTATCAGCGGCTTGTTGGAGCTTGAAGTTGCAATAAGCCCACTGAAATCGTCTATCAAGTTGATAGAACAGCGCCTTGCTTGCGGGGCGCTGTTTTTGCATCAGAAGTAACCTGAGCAGGATTCTGCTGTTATCATAAGCATTATCGATGCAATATCTGTATCGATTGACAAGCTTACTTGCTGCGATTTGCTTGACGAGAATCTACCAGCAGCTTTGCTTTGCTTTGCTTTGTTATGAGAGGGAAGGTTTTCGATGCCTGGGAAATCTGAGCCACAACGGCCTGAGCCGCTACGTTTTACGCTACGGAGATCTACGCTTCAGGGGTCTGAACCACAGTGGTTTAAGTCTCAGCAATCTGCGCCACTGCAGACTATTCCTCGACGGACAAATCTACAGCAATCTGTGCCACAGCAGTCTGTTCCTCGAAAGACAAATCTACAGCAGTCTAAGCCTCAGCTACTTATGGCAATACTGTTGGCTGTAAGCATGCTTACGGGTTTATCCACAGTTGGATGCTCTACTACTGACAGTGACAGTAGCTTTGGCCAAGGCCTTTCTCGGAGTTTGCAGTCACTCGATAAGAAGCCAGCCACGATGATTGTGACAATCTCTGAACAGATGAACAGCACTGAGATTGAGCAGGCCATCCAAGCAGCTTTACTGGCTGCTGAGTTTGGTGAGACAGTCACTGTTCGAAGCAACTCGCTGATTCTTCTGGACGAGCCTATTACCTTGAAGTTGGAGCCTGGCCAGGAATTGTGCTGGATGGCAGATTGTCAATCCAGTGGGTCCGATCTGCTTTGCTTGGACGGGTCTGGCTCGTTTACCTTGGGGCTATGTGAACTGACCGCTCAAGGTCATGCTATCAATATCTTACCCACAGCAAGTTATCTGTCTGCCAGCATCGATGGCGGAAACATCAGCTCTAACTCGCTCTCAGCGATTCTGCTCGATGGGCAAGAATGCCGCCTTGTTCTGCAGAGTGGTTCAATCAGTACCTTGGGTCTGGAGAACCACGCGATTTTCGGGCATGGGACGGTGGTTATCAGTGGAGGAAGCATCACAACCAGTGGCGAATCAAGCAGTGCTGTGCTACTGACCGAAAGCTACCTGACTATTCATGATGGCCAGCTTCAAGCACTAGGAGAGGGCAGTCAAACTGTGGAGTGTCGGAAGTCTACTGTCCAGGTCTACGGCGGCAGTGTCTCAGCGAAAAGCCAAAATGCTGCTTCGAACACCTTGATGCTTGATGATTGCTTGCTTTACTTGACCGGAGGTCAGATTACTAATGCCAGTTCTGGTGGTAGTGCGGTCTGCGTGATAAACAGCCAGGCGCTGGTCGATGGCAGTTCAATATATTCCCAGGGAATGTCGTCGATTGGCATTCTCAACAGAGCTAGTCAGCTGACCATCTATTCCGGTACGGTAGCGGCTTCCGGGCTACAAAGCAAAGCTATCGTTGTAGATAATTATGGTGCTGTAATGGTCTACGCTGCCCAGCTTAGCGCAGACCTTGATTCCGGCGTTATCTTTAGGGCTGAAGCAGGTTTTATCTTGTTTCTGAGCGACCTCTTTGAAGCAGACACTCCTTATACACTTGGTTCTGTCGGTGACCGTTCAAGCGCCATTATCGAAGTCGGCAGCCTGGTCGTGTACCCGGAATGGGCCGGTAGTGATACCCGGCTGAACATCCTTTATTCTCACAGCGAGACCTCTGCCGATATCACCTGCCAATGGAATACCACAGGCGAGCTACCGCTGGTCGTCATCACCTATACAACCGCCGACGCCAAGCAACACAGCGCAAGACTGGAATGGGGCGAGTTCTAGCGAGGAAAGCGAGCGTCCGGATCCGCTGCCAGCTCTTTTAGAGGCTCGGTCAACTGCATGCCATATTGCTCAGTCAATGCCTGCCAAGCAGCAGCGGCATCGGCCAGTGGTGTCTCGATACGCTCGCTGCCGATGGTACGACGCAGAATATCACCATCGATAGAAAGCGAGCCTTCTTCGGTGCGTAGATTGGCGATGCGTTTTGCGCGAAAACCAGTCGTGGACATCTGATTGTTGTAGGCTACGAAATCCACAATCGGAAAGGGGTCTGGTAAAAACAGGAACTCCGGGCTGGGACCTTCTGCTTTGTGCCGAAGGATGATTTTATGGTGATATGGACGGTCTTCAACAGAGTAAACCTGGCCATGGACCTCTTGTGGCTGATCATCGTCAACGCAGATTGAACCACCCGCCGCCGAGGTATTGCCGAATCCGACATCAGCGAAGTAGCGTTTACCATCCAGCAAGACAATCGAAGCGCGATGGGCAATTGCGGGGATAAACCCTTCTCCTGCCATCAGAATCCGCACCCCAATCGGGTAGACCTCAAATCCTACTGCTTCTAACAGGGCCATGAACAGCGAGTTCAACTCGAAACAATAGCCGCCTCGATGCTGGACGACTATTTTCTGAAATAGGTCGGCAATGCCGAAATCTACCGGTTTGTCATAATCGAAGAGGTCGATGTTCTCAAATGGCACATGGCAGAGATTAGCCCAGATCAGTTTATCCAGACCCGCCCGATTCAAGTCGATGGTCTGGCCAGCCAGCCCTATCCGCGCTAGATAGGCTTCAGTATCTGGCAATGGTTCATAATACTTGCCGTAGATCGGAATAAAGAACTCTGGCATCTCAGCAGGAATTACCATCAGGCCTCCAAATCAGGATTGTGTTTTGGCTCGAACAACCATCATACCGAATATCGATACCTGGTGTGATTACTAACCAATAGTCTTAGGAGCATTAGCCAGGACACCTAGGAAACTGGGGTCTGGTGAATGCTACCGTAGAATCATCAGATAAGGCTTTAGGAAGCCAAGAGGCCTGGGTGTTTTGCCAGGCCTCCTGTTAGTCGTTACTTGTCTACTCGTGTTGCAGTTTATGGTTTGGGAGTGCCGCAGTTGGCGCAGAAGTTTCCGGTGTTGCCGGTCTGGCCGCAGTTCGGGCAATCCCAGGAGGCTGGAGCCGGTTTGGGGGTGCCGCAGTTGGCACAGAAGTTTCCTGCATTACCGGTCTGGCCGCAGTTCGGGCAATCCCAGGTAGGTGGCGCTACTACAACAGGGGGTGTAATAGCTGCAACTCCTGCTACCGGCGGTGCGCTTACAGCACCCGCAGCACCTGCAGCACCTGCAGCGCCCGCAACTGGAGCTGCGACAGCGGTGCCGGGAGCGGGAGGTGCGCCTATCGCACCAGCCGCAGCAGCACCAACCGCCCCAGACACTTCGGTGCCGGGTATCGGTGGAGCCATCGGAGCAGCAGCAGGGGCAGCTGGGGTAGCTATTCCAGCGAAGCCTCCGTCAGTAGCAGTTGGATAGTTCAATGGACGGTCAGGGCCTGAACCTTGAAGCCCCTGGTCGATCATTTGAGCAGCCGGGCCAGCAGTACCACCAGCTTGGCTGGCTAAGCCCAAACCTAAGAAACCGATTGCTGCGCCACCTTCATTCTCAGCAGCAGCCCGCATGGCATCAGCTTGAGCAGCCACTAAAGCTGCACCAGCCATCGATGGATCCCTCAGGCTCTTCATAGCTTGCAGGTCTTTGATCCGCTTCTCATCCTCATCCGAGATCGAGACAGAGTTCACAGCAAAGGAGACTACTGACAGACCACGCAGGTTACGCCATTTACTGGAGAGGATGTCGTTGATCTCATCCGCAATCTGTGGAGCATGCCCAGGCAGGGCTGAGTAACGGATGCCCTGGGCAGAGATGCGGGAGAGCGCCGAATTCAGACCAGTCAGCAACTCGGCTTTCAGCTGGCTGTCTATCATGTCGCGGGTGTAGTCGCCTTGTACGTTGCCAGCGACATTGGAGTAGAAGAGAATCGGGTTGGTCAAGCGGTATGAGAACTCGCCGTTGCAGCGCAGGTCTACATCCATGTCCAAGCCGATGTCTAAATCGACGACCCGATAAGCTATTGGCTCGGCGGTACCGTACTTGTTACCTAGAATCTCCTTAGTGTTGAAGTAGTAGACGCGCTGGTCCTGGTAGACTCCGCCGCCACGTTTGAAACGCTCCACGCCATCCAGGAAGGATTCCAGCAGGTTGGTCCAAAACCCGCCGGACTCAGCGAAGATACTGGGAGTCGCCGAGGCATCGAAGGTATACATGCCGGGGTCAGCGGCAAAGTCCACGACGATACCGTTGCTGACCAACGCCGCTGCCTGGCCATCAGCGACAATCACACCAGACCCGTTGGAGATGATGTTGTCGGACCCCTTGGTGTTCGAGCTACGGCCGTTGATCTTCTTCTCACCTTTTGTTACCAATACATTGGTGGGCAAAGAATCCATCGTAAAGAACTCCAGCCATTGATCGGCAAAGGTTCCACCGACTGCCCCCATAACTGACTTAATCAATCCCATTAGCTAACCTCTTTTCTCATATCTACCGAACTGGATAATCATAGCGTAGACCGTCGATCTACTGCATAATTACTCACACATTGAAGCTTCTAGAAGCGGCCACCGCCGCCGCCGTGAGTTCTGCCGGACGACGAGACATGCCCACCAAAACCACCGCTACTGCCGCTACCTGATGATGACTCCCGCTTAGTGCGGCTGACGCTGCGTGATATAAAGGCATCATTGCTGCTTAAAAGTTGCAGAGCTTGCATCAATTGAGATGCGGATAAGGCATTGCGCGAGCCCTTCTTGGATAAGGCTACTCCTGCAGCAATCGCTGCTGTAGCAGCTACGGCTGCTGTAGCAGCAACAGCTGCTGACCC
>JAIRQI010000076.1 GCA_031256575.1 Coriobacteriales bacterium | reverse complement strand
CTGCGGGCTTCTCCCCATGTGGAACTAGACGAGAATTGTAGCTCATAAAAAAACTTCAGATAATCCCTTGCATCATCTAATATTATATGTTATATAATATTGCAGCATGTACAATCACGATTGATTAGGAGGTGAACGCTTTGGGATTTCCGATTTCCGCCAGTTTGCTTGACGCTTGTGTTTTGGCCCAGCTGCACAACAAAGACAGCTACGGCTATGAGATCACTAACGATTTGAGCGAACGTCTGCAAGTCTCTGAGTCCACAGTCTATCCTGTGCTCAGGCGATTGCAAACCACCGGGTTGCTCTCGACTTACGATCAACCTTATCAAGGCCGGATGCGTAGGTACTACTCCTTGAGCGACGAAGGTATCAGACAATTGGAAGCATACCGCGATGATTGGCTGCAATTCACAAGTAATATCAGCGACGTATTAAGAAAGGACGAGTAATGGATACCAGCAGTTTTCTTGCCAGACTGGAGAGTCTGCTTGGTGGATTGCCGGAAGCCGAGCGCCAGTATGCCATTGCCTACTACACCGAGTATCTGATGGATGCCGGCCCTGAGGGAGCTGATGCAGCAGTCGCTGCTCTCGGCTCACCAGAGAGCCTGGCTGCTCAAATCAAGGCCGATGTGGCAATGCGTGGACTGGGAGGAGCATCTCAAGCTGGCTTTGGCTTTGAATCAGCCGGTTTGCCCAGCTCTACGCATGTTTCAGAGGCCAGTGCATTCACCAATTCTGAAGTACCAGTAACTGATACCCGGTCGGATGCACCGGATTGGGAAGCGGCAGGAACCTACTCGCCTCCCCCCGTCACTCCCCCGCCAGTGAGCAGTGGTGCTGCGGCCGGCCCAGGGGCTTATCCCCAGCCTAATGTCACGGAGAAGAAGACCAATTCGGCTTTGAACGCCATCCTGATTGTGCTGTTGGCTATCTTCGCCTTGCCGATTGGAATCCCGGTAGCAGCAGCGGTTATCTCGTTGGTTATCGCTCTGTTTGCGTCGGTGGGGTCTTTTATCATCGCTGTGCTAGCTGCAGGATTAGCTCTGTTGGTCGGTGGTATTGCCAGCATTGTGCTCGGCTTTGTGTTGTTGTTCAGCAGCTGGGCGACTGGCCTGTTCTACATTGGGATTGGATTATTGGTGCTCAGCCTGGCCCTGTTGTTCAACCTGGGGATGTTCTATCTGTGTCGCTTGATATTCAAGGGTATCGCGTTGCTCTTCAATGCGATACGTAAAAAGGTCTCTAAGACCCCCGAAGCTACTGTGCAGGAGGTTAATCATGCCTAAGGCAGCCAGAACCATCTTAATAACCTGTGCGTTTTTATTGATTTTTGGAATTGTACTGACCAGCATTGGAGCAGCCTTCGGCGGAGCCAGATTGATGAATGTCTTTTGGAGCAACGGCTGGCACATCTCAGATGCTTCGGAAGACTACTCATACAGCTTTGATAGTTACACCGAGAATTGGTCTGGTTCATTCAGCCGTATGAATGTTACGGCAGAAGCTTGTGAACTGCGTTTTGAAGAAGGTAGTGAATTCAGTATCTCCGGTCGCTACGACCCTAATTTCTGGAAGCTGGAGTACGGCGCCAGCGGTGACCAGCTGGATGTCTCGATGACTGTTCGTTCCCATTCGATGAACATCAACTTCGGCTGGTTTGACGATAGTAATCATTGCCTGCTGGTTATTACTTATCCACATGGAACTGATTTTACGAAGGTCGACATCATTGCCGATGCAGCGCTTGTTAGTATCGACAAACTTACTGCGGATGATCTCTATTTGAACCTGGATGCGATTACGTTTAACGCCAATCAACTGGAAACTGAGGTATTCACAATTACCTTGAATGCCGGTTCGGTGGATATCCAGAGCCTGGAAGTCAGTAAGGCAGCGAGCATCGATATGAATGCTGGAGACATGAGCGTCCGTGATGCCAGTGTGAAAGACTTAGACCTCAACCTTGACTTCGGTTCCTTTAGCTACTGGGGACTATTGTCCGGGAATAATTACATCAAGCAATCAGCTGGCAGTGCAGACTTTCGCTTAGATCAACCTGCAAGCGACCTGGATGTCTATTACAAAGTGAGTGCTGGAGACTTCAGCTTCAACAATAGCAGTTTTGCCGGCTTGGATAGCAGCGGTAACACCGGTTCCAGCTCAGCTCGGGTGAAGATGGATGTCTCTGTCGATTTCGGATCATTGACCATAAAGACTCAGTGAGAGCAGTAAATCGGCTATGTAAGCCTTAGGTTGGCTGTCGTTTGCTTGACGTCTGCTTTACTTGAGCTCGTCAGCGCGTCGGGTATAAGGTAGCCGCTGTTCACACATGTCGCCCCAAAAACGTTTTGGCATGAAACCCCGTTGGACAACGGGGTTTCGCCGTTCCGGGATGGCAATAGTCTTGAAGAATCGTTGCCAAAGCTGCTGGAACTTATCTTCGTCAACAGTAGTCTGACTGATGGACTGGGGCAGACCATCAGTCAGCCACCAGCGTTTGGTGTCAAAGACCCCCGAGAGGGCATGCCGGGAATCGTGGATGACGAAGGGCTGAACGTTATAACGGGCAGCAAAATGGTTCATAATCAGTGGTACCACACTGGCTTTGGGTGTGATATGGGAGTAGAAAAGTCCCCCACCAACATCAGCAAAACGCACAAACATCTGCATATAGTGGGCTTCCCGCTGAACTTGGCGGATGATTAGCTCAGCATCAGCAACTGCCGGATTAGCCAGGTCATTCCGAGACTTGCTACCTCGCGGTAGCGTGCAACGTAGATACCGATAAGCCACTCCCCCGCGGGTCATGTCGTCGGCAAGATAGAGTTTCTTGATGTCTTCGTAACCTGGCTCTCCGATACTCTTGATAATGCGCTGCTGCATCGCTGTAGCCTGTTCGATATTGGTGATAATCGGTATATCGGAGTTGAACAAGGCTGCTTGGAGGTCTTCTGCGACCAGGATGTTGTCTGGTTCCTGCTGTTCGGTAAAGGCTATGTAGAGTGCCGTCAACAGGCCTTCTAGAGTGCCATCGGTGCTGTAGCGCAGCTGATCGACTACCACGTTGAGACCTCGGTTCTGGTTTGGTAGGTACTGATGGCTTGGTTGGGTGCAGCTTGGTTGGACGCTGCAAGGCTGGGAGCTTGGAGGTTGTA
>JAIRQI010000017.1 GCA_031256575.1 Coriobacteriales bacterium | reverse complement strand
TTAATACTAACCTCGTCAAGGTTTCTTTCAGACGGCTAGTGGCGGAGAAGGAGGGATTCGAACCCTCGAGGCGCTTTTAACGCCTACACGATTTCCAATCGTGCGCCCTCGGCCGGACTAGGCGACTTCTCCGCGAATTGGCAGTTTACCACATCGCGCTGTTTTCATTCTGGTGTTGGTGGTGATTCCGGTTTATGAGAATCACCCAAGGTTCCTGGAATTCACGAGCCACGCTAAACCAACCGAACAAAAGAGAACCCCGGATGCTTTTGTTCAGCTTGCCGGAGTTCTCCTTGTGATACATCTAGGTTTAAAGAGCTGGCTTACCGATTTCTTGGGTCTTGGTCAAGAACAGCTCGCCATTTAGGTATCTGAACTCAATGGTCACATCGCTTAGATCGCTCAGTTTGAAAGATGTTTCCATGAATAGTGATGAGTTCGGGTCAACCTTTGTACTGGTATTGCTTGCTTCGTTGCCAGGCATCATAACGGTAAGGACATTCGACTCAGGTAACTCTGCCCCATTCTGAAAAGCCTTTACTGTAAATTGCTCATCACATGAAACTGGTACACTTTGGTAATTCGTGAACACAAATGCGACGATTGCTACAGAATCACCATTGTCATCGGTCACCTTTTGCAGGTATTCAAACGACACGGATGAATCAAAGGTTATATCAGGATGATCGTCCAAAACTTGATTTCCTGATCCTGGATTATTCGGGTCTGTTCCATCCCCATTTACACAAGCGAATAGGGTAAAAGCCATAGTCAGACTGACAATCACCAGCATAAAACGTTTCATAGTAAAACCTCCCTCGCAATGATCTTCTCCACAATACTTGATAATCGAGTAGAAAACCGCTTCTGATGGAACTATGTAGACTTCTTGACTACTTGATGAAACTATGCAAGCTCTTCATTAGTACAAAACCTAGGACGCTGTTAAGCAAGGTCTTTAAGATGTTGAAGGGTAGCAGAATTGGCAGAATCATGTCGATGATTGCTTGCAGCGGCATTCCGGTGTATATCGGGGTGATGACCAGGTTCATCGCTATTGCCGCGGCTACGGCAAGCACACAAGCCACTGCCAGGCCGACGACCAGGGCGATGTTCCCACTCATACCCTTTGCAGGTATACCTGGTGTTGCTGTGCTGATGCCTGGCATTGTCGCTCCGCTCGCTGGTTTCTTTAGGCCCCGGCTGGCTTTGTAAATCAGAGCGGCGGGCAGTAGATAAGCGATGTTGATGACGTTGTTCATCAGCCCACCCCAAAGATTGCCGTCCATCAGGGCATGAATCCAGGGAGTCAGCGTCGCGACAATGCATCCAGCCAGTGGGCCATAGGCGAATCCCGCCAGCAGAGCCGGTACCAAGGCGGCGTCATATTTCAAGAAAGCTGCTCCCGGCAGCAGCGGGAATTCGATGAAGCTGAGTACCGCTCCGAGGGCGATGAACAGAGCCATCGTGGCCAATTGACGAGCTGGGATGCGAGTATTCGGTTGCTTACCTGCTGATTCCATTTTTCCTCCTTGAATAGAAAAGCCCACAGAGACTGTGGGCGAGGTAGTGCCATCAATAGGCTCTGTTCTCTCATCCGGACTATTACCGTCGGTTCCGGATTCTAACCGGATCTGCCTACTCGGCTCGCGGACTCATGGCGATTCCCACGCCCATCACCGCCGGTGAGGAATTGCACCTCGCCCTGAACAGTTGTTAGCAGTATAACAAAGTTCAAGTCGCGGCAATCAGCTTAGGTCGGCAATTATTGCCACCTTACGTCAAGCCAGGTTCGGTATTATTACTGGCATATGTCAAGCAGAGCTGGCTCTTTTTACTATCAGGAGGCTTGCAGTTCAACCGAATACACGTATCATTAGGTTATCTCGGTGATTGAGGAGGTTTACATATGGTGGAGAAAACCCTGGGGTCGTCTGCTGATGAGTCGTCGGCTGCTGGTGGGTCGGCTGCTGATGAGTCGTCGGCTGCTGGTGGGTCGTCTGCTGCGGCTGAATCGGCTGCAGCAGAATTGTCTTTTACTCAAGCTTCTGTAACTGCGGAAGGTACTCCGCTGGTCGGAATCATTATAGGTTCGAAGTCTGACTTGGAGGTCATTCAAGGAGCTTGTGAGCAGCTGGCAGATTTCAAAGTGCCCTACGAACTAGTCGTAGCCAGCGCTCATCGAAACCCTGAAAAGGTTCATGCTTGGTCTGCGTCAGCAGTTCAGCGCGGCTTCAAGGTAATCATCGCCGCAGCTGGCAAGGCTGCTCATCTAGCTGGTGTGGTAGCAGCTTTTACTCCCCTGCCTGTCATCGCAGTACCTATCAAGACCAGTGATTTAGGCGGGCTAGACTCTTTGCTGTCGATGGTTCAGATGCCAACCGGGGTACCAGTAGCCTGCGTAGCAATCAATGGAGCCCGAAACGCCGCAATTCTAGCAACCCAGATTATCGGCACCGGTGACCTCAACTACCAAAAAACTATCTCTGATTACAAGCATCAACTAGCAAACCAATAAAACGTGACAGAGGGTGACGGGGGGACGGTTCTTCTGTCACCGCTTCGTCGTCCTCGCCATCGCAACAGACGGTGACAAGGGGACGGTTCTTCTGTCACCGCTCCGCTCCCTCCCTGCGGCTTCGTCCCTTTTTTACTCCTTACAATGAGGCGCGCCCCGGTCGTTTGACCGGGGCGCTATTTGGAGTGTGTCAGCCCATGAGCAGTTAGAGTGGTGGTCAGACTCCGGGGAGGGAGGAGAGTCTGTCAAGAAGGAGGAGGGTCATGGCTGGACTGACAATGTATACTTTAGTAGGGTAACTTGTATTAGACAAGACCCACTCACCCGGGCGAACGGCATGTTAAACCGCAGTTAAATAGCTGAATCCTAGACAGTTTAGACTGGCTGGTGAGCGGTAGTAAAACTAATAAACGCCCCGACGGCGACTCGGCTCACGTCGGGGCGTTTATTTCGATGTTGGTGGGCCCGGTTGGATTCGAACCAACGACCTCACGGTTATCAGCCGTGCGCTCTAACCATCTGAGCTACGGGCCCATGCACACTGCCGAGATTCGGTAAATGCACTGAAACAGGTTATACTAGATGCTCTTCTGGGTCAATCAATAAATAGGGAGAAGACCATGGTTTCATATCAAGAGATGTCATACACCGACCTGAAGGCCAAACTAGCCGAGCTGCAAGCCGAATATGCAGCTTTTCAAAGCCGCGGCCAGAAGCTGAATATGGCGCGTGGAAAGCCTTCTCCAAATCAACTTGATGAAGCCCTGAGCATGCTCTCCGTGTTGCCCGACGACCAACGTCCCCTAGATAGCAGCGGTGAAGACACCCGCAATTACGGAACCATCCGCGGTATCCCAGAAGCCCGCACCTTGATGGGTGGCATATTGGGAGTACCTGCAGAAAACGTCATGGTCGGCAACAATGCTTCCTTGAACCTGATGTATGACCAGGTAGCGCGTGCCATGCTGTTCGGAATCGCTGGCTGTAAGCCACAGTCTGAGCAACGAAACCGCCGTTTTCTCTGCCCCGCTCCAGGCTACGACCGCCATTTTGCCATCTCTGCGGCTTTTGGCTATCAGAATATCCCAATCCCAATGCTCGAAGACGGCCCGGATATGGACCAGGTAGAGCAATACATCAGCGACCCCGCAGTCAAAGGAATCTGGTGCGTGCCAAAATACTCGAACCCGCAGGGTATCACCTACTCCGAACAGGTGGTGCGGCGCTTCGCGGCTCTGCAGCCGGCAGCTCCCGACTTTCGCATCTACTGGGACAACGCCTATGCCGTCCACGACCTCTACCCGGGCAGCGCAGAAACCGACCACCTGCTGAACCTGAAAACTGCCTCCGACGAAGCCCAAAACCCCGACATCTGGTTGATGTTCGCCTCCACCTCAAAAATCAGTTTCGCTGGTGGAGGCATCAGTGCAATCGCTTCCTCCGAGGCCAACCTGGCTGAGATTGAGGCCCACATCAGCATCCAAACCATCGGCCCCGACAAGGTCAATCAGCTACGCCACGTTCGCTGGCTAGAATCCTTAGGAGGCGGGGCTGGGCTCGCCCTGCCCGGCCTCAAGCGTCATATGCAGAACCTGGCAGCATTGCTGGCTCCGAAGTTTCAAGCTGTGGATAAAATCTTGGCTCAGGACCTGGATGGTCTCGGGGTTGCCAGCTGGACAAAACCTCGGGGAGGTTACTTTATCTCTCTAGAAGCTTTACCTGGTACTGCCAAACGGACCATCGCTTTAGCCAAAGATGCTGGAGTGGTGCTGACTGAGGCTGGAGCTACCTGGCCTAGCGGCAACGACCCCTTGGACAGCAATATCCGTATTGCACCAAGTTATCCGAGCTTGGAGGAGTTGGAGCAGGCCAGCCAGTTACTGACTATCTGCTTACGATTAGCAGCTATCGAGCAATTGTTGCAAGAGAGAGTTTGAGTATGTTACGTTACAGAAAGCCAGCCAGTGGTTGGCTTTCTGCTTGCATTTGGCAGCCGACGAGCAGCTGCTCTAGGGGGGAGGTTATAGTATGGCTAGAATAATTGGAATCTGGTTCATCACTGTCGTTGCGGTGGTGGTGACCATCTTCTTAGTACCGGGGGTCGGCTTTACCGACAGCACCTACAGTCTGAATGCACCAGGAATTCTAGGCAGCTCACTGCTGGTCCCGACTTTGCTCTTTTCAGCCGTCTTGGCACTAATCAATAACTCCATTAAGCCGCTATTGAAGCTGATTACCTTACCGATTACCATCATCACTCTGGGTCTATTCGCCCTAGTGCTGAATGTCATGATGTTTTACTTGACCAGCTGGTTGGCGAACACCTTCTTCGACACCGGTTTCTACATATCGGGTTTCTACAGCGCACTGTTAGCAAGCATCATCATCAGCATCATCGTGGCAGTGCTAGGAGCTCTGACCGGTTTAGACGACAAAAAGAAAAAGTCTCAGCAAGACCGCCGCAGAAGTTAGCAATCCTATCTGTTGCGACGGGCTTGTCGAGCCTGCCGATATTTGCGAGCAGCATTCAGCAATTCACGAAGGCTAGTACGACCGTTGCTGCTAAGCCCCCAAGCTGCTCTACCCGAGACCGAATATCTGCATTACCAGGAGAATTACCGAGAGGACTATCACCGAGGCGATGGTCAGAATGCTCAGAGCATTGGCCAAGCGGCCGTTTTGCAGGTCTCCCATCAGTCGCCGGTCGTTGATGATGCGCATTAGGAAGACTAATAGTATCGGCAGCAGAATACCGTTGATGAACTGAGCGGTCAGCATCACACCCATCAGGTTGACATCAGGCAGCAAGACGATGATGCAGGACAGCACAATGATGACTGTCAGTATTGACTTGAAGACCGGGGCTTCCGACCAGTTGCGGTCAGTTCCCCGCTCCCAACCAAAAGCCTCGCAGATGGCATAGGAGGTGGTCAGAGGCAGTACGCAGGCTGCTAGAAACGAGGCACCAATGAAACCGATACCAAACAGCTGCTCAGCGTAAGGGCCAACCAGCGGAGCCAAAGCCTTGGCAGCGCTCTCCGCGTCGGTGACCTGAATACCCTGGGCATGCAGAACGGTCCCGGTGGTGATGATGATGAACCAGACCACCAGACAAGCCACCACCGCTCCTGAGAAGACATCCACCCGTTGGTCGAATATCTGCTTAGAGCCCACGCCCTTCTCCACAACATTACTCTGGCCGAAAAAAATCATCCAGGGAGCAATGGTCGTTCCAATCATGGCAATAATCAGCGCAAAGAATCCCCGGTCCCAGACGATGTGAGGGACAAAGGTATTCACGGCCACCGCTGACCAATCAGGTTTGACGATGAAGACTGCCACGACATAGGTGATGAACACCAGCGAGATGAACATGAAGACCTTCTCGATGCGTCGGTAGGAACCGGCCATCAAGAGCAGCCAGACGACCAGACCAACCAGCGGAACGCCGATGTAGCGGCTGATTCCGAACAGCTCGATGCCAGCGGCGATGCCGGCGAATTCCGAGAAAGTGGTGCCTAGGTTGGCGATTAGCAGGGCCAACATGGCAAAAGCCGTCCAACGAACGCCAAAGCTCTCGCGAATCAGCGCGGCAAAGCCCTTGCCGGTCTTCAGACCCATGCGGGCGGCGCTTTCTTGGACAACCATTAAGAAAAGCATGGCAATCGGCACGCTCCAGAGTGCAGCGTAACCGTAAGAGGCTCCAGCTACGGAGAAGGTCGAGATGCCTCCGGCGTCATTGCCTGCCAGCTCAGCGATGATACCCGGACCCATGGCAGCGAGTATCAGCCAGATGCGCCGCCCGAGCTTGGGGGCATTGCTATCCGGGTTTTCAGGGTTCATCAAAAGGTACCAAAGGAGGTCGCATTGGCCATCAACAACTGAAAAGCTACCAAGAGTGCCAGGCCACACACCATACTAACCAGGGTGGCTCCGAGAACCGAGAGTTTCTTATCCTTCTCCAAACGTCGGCGGGCCAGGATAGTCACTGCGACTCCGCCGATTATTACCAAAGCGGCGCTGAGGACTGCAGGTAGAAAGCCTTCAATCAACAGGATTTGCAAGGGGTAGGGAGTAAACGAGCTGGTGTTAGGGCTATCGATGCCACTGACATCACTGCCCATGGCTAAGAATAGAGCCAAGCCCAGACTGCTGGCAAAGAAAGCGGTCAACAAAGAGACTAAGACATTACGTCCCAAGAGCCGGATAGCTTTAGGAGCGTCATCTGCCGACCCATACTCAATCAAGTCATTGAAGGCGTAGGTCACAACCTCCTGAGCAATCAGTAAGACAAAGGGAGCAAAAGCCAGAGCTGGCATGAACTGTGGCAGTAGTCCTGTAATTGCCGCAACAATAGCCAGGGCTGCCAATAAAATGAACCACATCTGCTTGCGAACCATCCAGACCAGCAGGCTGACCAGGCCCGATGGGTCGGCAGCATGCGTAAAACC
>JAIRQI010000007.1 GCA_031256575.1 Coriobacteriales bacterium | reverse complement strand
TACAACCCGGATGTCTACATCTTCTTCGACGACGTAGCCACCGAGCGCCAGATGTTCATGTCCCCCGATACCTACCGGGCATTAATCAAGCCGCTGCACACCAAGATGGTCACCGCCAGTAAAGAACTGGGAATGATTCCCATCCAGCACACCTGTGGCAAGGCCGACCTGATTGTCCAGGACATGATTGACGAAGGCAACCACGGCTGGCATTCCGTGCAGGCCCAAAACGACATCGAGGGCATCATTCAAGAGCATGGTGACCATTTCGTAATCATGGGCGGCTACGATACCACCGGAGCCCCCGGGCAACCCTTTGCCACTGAGGCGATGGTCCGCGCCGAGGTCCGCCGCTGCATCGAGACCTACGCCCGTTGGGGTAAAGGCTACATCTTCAGTGGACTGGTACTGACTGAGCGCAACCCCGAAAATCCCTTCGACATGGGTGCCATGAACAACATCATCACCGACGAGTTTATGAAGATAAGAGCAGAGCAGACCGCCTAAACAATCGGTTTTCATGCGGAGAAAACCGCGCAATCTCAACCGCTGACTTAAGACCGAGGTAGGGGAGCAAACGCTTCGCTACCTCGGTCTTTAAATGCATCTCTTTTAGAATCGTTTTCGCACAATTGAAACTCATAGAATTCAATGCTTTTGGGCGAGTAGCACATTGGCTGCGGAGGGCTCAGAAGTTGTTGCTAATATTTCACTTATACGGTTGATTTGGCATCGAGCACAACATGCTCAGCACTTAAAGGCCAACCGTATCGTCTTCAGGCGTCTGAGAATGAACATCGCAGGTGGCTTTCAGACGTCAATTTGAGTCAAAGGAGGTTTGTAATGCCGATTTCAATGTCACCACGAGAAAACTATCTAGCCTGCCTGAACCACAAACCCCATGAGTACACTCCGGGAATGACCGACGTGGCGATGTGTGGGATGTTTCTGCCGTTCGAGCGGGGAGAAGGAGGCGCCGGAGTCGATGCCTTCGGAGTACGTTGGGTAGCTCCGCTGAGTGCGGCTGGTGGAGCCCTGCCGGCACCCGGGGAGTTCTTGCTGACCGATGTCACCAAATGGAAAGATGTGGTCAAGCCAATTAATCCCAAAGAATATGACTGGGAGCGCTTTGCTGCTCTAGAGGCTCCCCGTATCAACCGGGATGGGCAGGCCGTCGAGGTCGCTAGCCTGAACTTCATTTATGAACGCCTAGCCACCCTGATGGGCTTTGAAGGCGCATTGCTGGCGATGGCCCTGGAGCCAGAAGCCACCTATGAGCTACTGGAGTTTCTGCTGGAATGGAAGATTGAGGTCTTGAAGTACTACGTCAAGTACTACAAGCCAGACATCTACACATTTTTCGATGATGTGGCCACCGAGCGGATGCTCTTCATGTCCCCGGAGTCTTATCAGACTCTGCTCAAACCGCTGCATACACGCATGGTCAAAGCCTGTAACGAGCTTGGAGTGATTGCTATCCAACACACCTGCGGCAAGGCTGACCTACTGGTCCAAGACATGATTGACGAGGGATGTGCCGGTTGGTCGGCCGTCCAAGCGACTAACAATATCGAAGAAATCATTCAGAATTATGGGGATAAGTTCGTGATTATCGGCGGCTACAACTCTAATGCTGGCCCAGGTTTGCCGACTGCTACAGAACCAGAGGTGCGCGCTGAGGTCCGCCGCTGCTTAGATTCCTACGGCAAGTACCGTAAGGGCTATATATTCTTTGGAATGGTGCTGATGCCGGTGAATCCGGATGACCCAACAGACCAAGGTCCGATGAGTGCTGTGATTATCGACGAGTTCATGAAGATTCGGGCGGAGCAGACCGCTTGATTGGCTTTTACACCAGGAAGGTCAACCGCAGCGACCCTTTTGCTGACATGATTGTACCCAGCTCTCGACCCAAGCCAGTCAGGAGCTAAAAGGTTTCATTTAGCAAAGAAAGATATTACAGATTGCCAGTAAGGCGAGGCAGTATTGCTATGGAGGTCAGCCTGAACGTGGCAGTTAGAGTGAGGCAGCCCCAGGAATTCCTGGGGCTGCCTTAATAAAGCTTAATGCACAGCATGTCGCTTACTTCACCGCTGCATAGTAACAGCGTTTGGGAGAATCAATCTTGCCTTCCTTCTTTAAGGCCTTAATTGCTTTGTCTACATCTGCTTTTTCCAAGCCGGTGATTATCTGAATATCACCGGGCTTAAGCGGCTCTTCTGATTTCAAAAACGCGTCATATACGATTTCAACTGACATCAAAAGCCTCCCTTCGTGCATCTAGTCATGACGGATTCATCTTACAGCATATCACCTGCAGACGATTGTAATAAAAGCTGTAGTTACAAAGGAAACACGGACATATACTGCGTGTCAGCCAGGGAACCGAGGTTTTCTCCCCATAAATAGACCTCTGCGCGAACAGGGAGAGGGACCTGCTCGCGCAGAGTAGAAAGGAGGCTGCTGGGCGGTAACAAATGGAAAGAGAGAGTTTTTGACGGAGGAAATGTTTCTCTGAACTCACCCAACAGCTAAAGTGCCATTACACACTTGCTCAGTGAAGCGGGAAGCCAGCACCCGCTTAGGCAGCCACGCTGAGAAGAAGTAGTGTGTCGGCATTGAAAAAGGCTTCATATTCCAGCAAGGCATCTTGCTGGGCTTGGATGCGCACGGCATTGATGCGCGGATAGTTTGCACGGACCATGTCTACGATACCTCGATCGATACCTCCACTTTCAACTAGTTTATCGAGAATCTTAAACGTCTGGGACTCGCTCATTCCAGCCCGATAAGGGCGGTCTTCGGCAAGTGCGGTGACGATGTCGGTGATTGCCATGATGCGGGACAGGCGCGACAGGTTTTGGCCTTTGATTTTGAAGGGGTAGCCGCTACCGTCGTTGCGCTCGTGATGGAAGCCGGCCCAGGCCGCTACATGTTCCAGGCCGTCGATTTTACTGAGAATCTTGTAAGTGTAGTAGGTGTGTTTGCGAATGTGGTTGAATTCCAGCTCGTCTAGGGGGCCAGGCTTTTCCAGGATTGAGTTGGGGATGGCCAGTTTGCCAATATCGTGCAGAAAACCGGCTATTTCCATCAGTTGGCACTCATGCTCAGAGAAGCCAGCTATCTGGGTCAGCTCGTAGGCTACTGCAGCGACTCCGCAGGAATGGGTAGCAGTGAAGCGGCTGCGGAAGTCGATAATCTGGGCAAAGACCTTAGCCAGGTTGCGCAAGGCATCCAACCCGACGATGCGTTTGTTGGGCCCAAGCTGCTCCATCATTGCTACACCCTGGGTTGGATTGAAGATATCAATCCAGAAGTAGGTCTTGTTGAGCATCTGGTCAAATGCCGCCAGAGCCTGGGGATGAAAACGATTCGCCACCTCATGCAGCTTATGGCTGATTTCTGGAAGCTGGCTGAAGATTTCACGCTCTTCATCAAGCAGCACCGCGACTCGGTCTGCCAGGTGGATGATGTAGCTGCCCAAAGGCACATCAATCCGCGACTCATCATAGCGAACATGATGATAGCGGATGATTTGGGCCGCTTTGGCCAGCGGCTTGAAGTCCTTCAAGAGCTTGTAGCCGATTATCGAATGACTGTTGGTATCGTCATCGTCGACATCAAAATTTAGGAGGTTGACCCGCTCATCAATTGAGAAAGCGCCGATGTCATGCAGCATCGCCGCTAAGATGATATTGGCAAACTCACTCTCGTCATGAATATCCATCTGGTAAGCCAGCTGTCCGGCAAGATAGGCTACTTTGTTGTGGTGTTTGTTCAGAGCTGGGGAGGCCAAGTCTAGAATTTCTGCAATTGCATGAACAAAATCGCTCATTGATACTGTATTTTCCATCAACATGACCTCACCTCCCTGCTAGCTCTGAGTTTGAGCGTTTTAACTCCCCTTGAAAACTGATTTGACCGTTAGCATTCACTTGACGCTCGACATTCATGATAGGAGCCAGCTATAAGGTTTGTAATACCTCGAAACCCGCGAATTGCAATCGCGGAATACACCCAAAATTCTAACAAGCGTTTGGTTGGTTTTTGCCAAGCTTACTTCTGGCAATGCGGACAATAGTAGATGCTACCACCCAAGAACTGTTCCTTGACTATCTCTGAATCGCAGGCTGGACAACCATTTTTATAGGTCTTGCTGCTGAGGATGGTCTGATAACCTCCGGGAGCACCATAGATATTCTTCTCAGTGTCACGACCGCCTAGGTCAACCATCTGCTGCAAGGTAGCTATCACTGAATTGTAAAGGCCGCGAAAATCCATCTCTGTCAAGGTGTTCATTTTGCGCCTGGGGTTCAACTCAGCGTTGAACAGGATGTCTTGGGTCACACCATTACCGATACCTGGAATCCTCTGTTCGGTGGCCAGAAAACCTTTCACACTGAGCTTCTTTGACTGTTCATCTAGCAAGCTGCAGAAATAGTCGTAGTCGAAACGCTCATCTAGGGCACCTATGCCTTTGGCATCTAGATCGTAATAGACGTTGACGGAGCTATTGTCTTTTGGAAAGACCCCGATGAAACAATACATCGAGGTAGTGACATTAATCAGTGACCCATCATCGAACTCTATCAGCAACTTGCTCTTTTTTATCGGCACTGCTGGAGTTTCAGAGTAGTATCGGATATTGGCGCCATCACGCATCGCCAACACGTAGTCCTCAGCCTCAATCTCAACATAGAAATTGCGGCCATTTGTATCAGTCACCTGTTTTCCCACTAGATATTCGTGGTACTTCTCAGGATCATCTTGATAGAAGGTAAACTTATGGTCGGTGAAATTACCGCCGACTGACACTATAGTCTTGTTCAAGATGGACTTCCGTAAATCCCGGGCAATCGTCCGAGCTTCAGGCAATTCAATCATTTTTTCTCCCCTCAAACCCTCTCAGCTGAATCAAAGTCTCTAACCTATAGACGATTATACCCTGACCAGGTGATGCAATCAGACCTCACTGTACCAGTCGTAGCTCGGTGCAGATGCGAATCAAATCGGCTAGGTTCTCGGCTCCTAGCTTGTCATAGATGATGCCAACCACCATCTTTACTGTATTCACCGACAGGTTGTGGCTGATGGCAATCTCTCGGCGCGACAGGCCGTGCGACAGGTCGGTGACGATTTCCAGTTCACGCTGGGTCAGGCTGACTTCAGATGCGATTCCGTTGGCTTGCTTATACTCTGAGATGATGTGGGCCTTGCGTTTCGCATAAGATGCCGACTTGCGATTGATTTGCTCCAACCACTCGCGGGGAATGGCACAATCTGGGTCACGTAGCGCGGCAGCGGTCAAAGTGCGCATATCCTTGCCAAGTCCAACGAAGGGCAGGATGATGCTGTTCGGCGAGGCTGTTTGATATGCCTCATGCAACAGAGCCAGCGCCCGGCTACGGTTCTTCATCTGGTAGTAGATGCAGGCCTCGACTACCAGCATCTCTATCCTACCGAAGAGAATCGACTCTCGCCGCTTCTGCTCGTCGATATAGGCCAGCAGGGTGGGGAAGTTCTGGGTCATGTAAAAGTAGCGGGCTTTAGCCTGGTTGCCGAAATTCTCAATGAAATAGACATGGCCATAACTGGAGAATCTCTCGCGCAGCCATTCCGGGACCAAATCCGGCATGCCTAAGGTGCAGTAGAACCAGGCTGTCGAGATATCGTAGGTGATAAAGCGGGCGGAGTACTCATCCTCATCTAACAGGCAATGCATCTCATCAAGAGCAGCTTTGGCTTTTGCGTAGTTGCCCTGGGAGATGGATATTCGTAGCAGGTAGTACAACGCGCGGTGCACGGTATCGTACTGTCTGTGCTCGCGGGCTCGCTCTAAGCCTTTGACCATGTAGGATTCGGCGTCCCGGGCTTCGCCTTGATAGAACAATAACTCGCCTTGTATCAGGTCATCGAGGCCTGTCATCGCTCCACCCAGGTTTTGCGAGACGTGCTCGGTGGCTCGGATGAACGCAGCATTGAAGGCCTGGGGAGCACCGCTCTCAGACGAACCGACCAAGCTTATCCAGGGGCCGCTGGGATGATTGGCGATGCGTCCGGGTTCAAGGGGAGATAGCGCCAGGCACTCGCACATCTTGGCATAATAGATGTCGAAATCATATGTATCGTCTACAGTACACATCAGGGTACGCATGATACCCCAGCAATAGTAGATGCCTGCTAAGCTATGATTCTTGAAGTCACTATCTGGTAATTGAAGGAATTTCTGTTCGTACTTCTGTAGATACTTTGAAGTCTCTGGCCATCGACCCAAGCACATCAAGGTGCGAATGTGCATGACTACGAAGAATTCGACCTCATCAAAAGCATTGGCTGGGGCTCTATCAAAGATACCGATGGCAAAACGGGCGATGTCTTCTGGCAACTGGGTGGGTAGTGCGAAATAGACCCGGATGATTGCTTGGTAATCAGCAGCCTTCTCATAAAAAGACAAGGCATCGATTTTAAAGCCATTGCGGTCACACCAGGCAGCAGCAATCTCGTAAGTCTGCTGCTTGTCCTGCTCGCTTAACAGGTCTTGCTTCTGGCGGATGAATTCCAGGAAGAGATGATGAATCTGGTAGGCACTGATATAGGTATCCAGGCGGATGTAAGCGTTTTGCTGTTCCAGCTCGGCAATTAATTCTTTATCACCTGTAGCCAAGAGGTCGATGAGGTCGACTGACAGGTGCTCAATCAGCGAAAGACGAATCAAGAACAATTGCAGGCGCTCGGATATTTTGCTCCATATCTCTGACTCCATCAACTGAAAGATATTGGTCTTCATAGCATTGCGTAAATAACCCTCGTAACCGGGAGCCTGCTCAAAGGACCGGGCAATCAGGTTTATAGCAAAGGCCCAACCGTCGGTATCTAGTAAGATTGCCCGCAGGCTGCTGGCTGGGGCGGTTAATCCCTGTTGGGCAAAGTAACTGGCTAACTCGGTATCGACAAAGCGCAAGTCGTTCTCGCTGATTACAAACAATTGGTCTTTGCCAATCAAACCGGCTAAGTTGAAGCCAGGTAGACAACGCGAAATCAAGATGATTGATGAGCCAGTTGGCAGGTGTGGAACACTACTCTCTACGAAATTAACCACTGCTGGGTCATTAACCAGATGAAAGTCGTCAAAGACCAGTGTGCTATCAACCAAATCTGGATACTCTTGAACAATCTGAAAATAGTGGCTGAGCTTGTCGTCGTTGTCCGGAAAGCCTAATTTTGTTAGCGCATTAGCGAATGACTGGTTGTAGCGGGCTACCGCATGTACGTAGTTCTCCCAGAACCGGGCTCCGACATTGTCACGCTCAGAGAGCTGGACCCAGACCACGATATTATGCTGTTCTTCTATGAAGTCTCGTACTGCACTGGTTTTACCATAGCCGGCCCCAGCACAGACTACGACCAGAGGATACTTGATTGCCTCGTTCAACAATCGATTGAGCCGTGAGCGCTTGAAGTGAAAAAGGCTTCGCAGCTCGTTTACTGAATGTAAATCAGTACTCATATCAATCACCTCCCTCCGATCTGCCTATTTCAAGATTCCACCTGACCAATCACGTAGAATTCTGGAATAGTGGTGAAAGACATAAAGGACCGATAAACAACATATCCAGCTCAGCTTGAGAGTCGGATACGAGGCACATGATAGCACAAAACTAATCAAACGTTAGTTAGCTAGCGAAGATATTTTAAACAATTTTGGATTTACTGGGCGAGTGCTGAAAAGGTTTGGATGGTGCAAAGGAAGACGCAGTGTTTAGCATGATAATACTTGTAATTTACTAGGGGATAGGGGAGGCTAAATCATACCTTACGAAAGCAGGTAGCAGTCATAATAGCGACTAGTGTTCCTAGCTCATCAGTTACTGTTGTGGTATAGAAACCGATTGACCGACCAGACTTATCAACCTGGCACTCGGCTATCAGACGCTGGCCTTTAATGGTATTAATAAAACTAATTGAATTGCTAATAGCGACTGTCGGGGCTTCTCCGACATTGCAGGCAACAGCCAGAGCGTAGTCAGCCAGAGTAAATATCGCTCCGCCCATCACATTACCCATAGCATTCAAATGTATCTCATCAACCGTCATCTCGCAGATGGCATGTCCGCGCTCTGCCTCAGTGATGACCGCCATACAGGCTTCTGTGGCAAATCGGTCTAAAGCAAAGTGTGCCCGAACCTGTTCTAGTGTCAAATCTTCGGAAGTCATAGAAAGCCTTTCGTCAACCGCTATTGGCTGCCGATTCACCAGCTGGGAGCTTGCGGCTGCGGTAATACTCGTTTACCAGGCTGCGGTATCCCAGCTCTTTTATCTGGCGGTATTCCAACTGGTAGTTTTTGGCATTGAAACGTCCGGTCGCTATGTAGCGAACGTATTGCTGCAGGTAAGAGTCTATCTCATGGATACCACGGCTGGTAGTCAAGAGCGGGAAGAACCAGCGCGCCCAGGTCAGCTCATGGGAGTTACGGCTATCGAAGAACTTGCGGTTGAAACTGTGGATAAAAGCCCGCTCCGCCCGCTTTACCAGCTCACCTCGCCCGCTTTGTTGGGCCCGCTTGGCACGTTCACTTCGCTTGGCACCCTCGCTCTGCTGCTCCATGCGCTCGCTCTGCTGCTCTACGCGCTCACCCTGCTGCTCCGCCAGCTTCACCAGCTCGCCTCGCTCCACCAGCTCGCGCTGCTCGCCAGCCTGTTTCCGTAGCACCCAACGCCGGAGCGCCCGGGCTTTACGGCGAATCTTTCCCTTCAGCTTGGCCTTGGTGCCAGCGCTGAGGTCAATCACCCCAGCTTGGTAGGTCATTCCCAAAAACTCCCAGGCCTCACCAGGGGCCGCGATGTAGGCTTTCTGACCATTGACCTGCAATCCATGAGCGTGAATAATCCGCAAAGCCTCAGCCTGGCAACGATAAATCTCCTGCTCGCTTTCAGCAAAAAAGATGATGTCATCAGAATAGCGGGCGTATGGAAATCGTTGCTCAGTGAACCAGGCATCCAGCTCGCGCAGGTAGAGATTAGCCAGAAATGGCGAAGTCGGCGTGCCAGCCATCACTCCACGTTGCTCGCTAATCAA
>JAIRQI010000061.1 GCA_031256575.1 Coriobacteriales bacterium | reverse complement strand
GTCGCAATGGTCTCGGCAGCTGCCAATGCAGTAGGATTCAGTGGAGAAGACCGCAAGCTGGTGATTGCCCGCAGCCTCATGCTGGCCTTGATAATCGGCATGAACGGGCTGGTCATGGCCCGTGACCTGCTCTCGGTCTACATTTTCTTAGAAATAACCGCGGTCTCTTGTTTCGTCTTGATTGCCATCGACCGCAAGGTCGAAGCTTTAGCGGGTTCCTTTAAGTATTTCATCTTGAGCGGCTTGGCTACCTTTGCCATGCTCACTGCCAATGGGCTGGTCTTCATGCGCACCGGTTCCTTAAGCTTTGTCTACGCCCAGGCTGCCTTTGTCTCGAATGATTTTCTGGTGCAGTTGTCTTTAGTCTTGTACGTGATAGCCTTCTGCGTCAAAGCCGGTGTGGCACCTTTCCATGGCTGGCTGCCAGACGCCCATGCCTCGGCGCCCAACGCTGTCTCGGTGCTGCTCTCCGGAATCGTCATCAAGGTCGCAGGTTGCTACCTGATTATCCGGATGATGTCTGACGTTTTCTACAACCAGCCAGCCATCGGCCAGGCCTTTATGGCTTTGGGAGCCTTCTCCATGGTGCTCGGGGCCTTCGCCGCCATCGGCCAAAGCGACATGAAGCGGGTCTTGGCCTTCTCCAGTGTCTCGCAAATGGGCTACATTGTGATGGCTGCCGGCTTGGCTACACCTCTGGCGCTGATTGGCGCGGTTATCCATATCATCAACCACGCCCTATTCAAGTCCCAATTATTCGTCAATGCCGCTTCGGTCAAAGAGCAGACCGGCACCGTTCAATTAGACCAGCTGGGCGGCTTGGCGGAGCGGATGCCGGTGACCGGTTGGACCTCCATCATCGCCCTGCTCTCAGCCGCCGGAGTACCGCCCTTCTCCGGATTCTGGAGCAAACTCTTGATGATAATGGCCCTGGTGACAGCTGGCCAATGGGTCTATGCCGGCATCGCCGTGCTGATGAGCCTGGTGACACTGGCCTACTTCTTGATTCTGCAACGCAAGGTGTTCTTCGGCAAGCTGCGTCAAGGCTTCGAAGAGCTCACTGAAGCCAGAGTCTCGCTGCTCAGCACCTCGGTGTTACTGGCTGGAGTGACAACCCTGCTAGGGCTGCTGTTTCCTTTGGTATTGGTCTTTTTGGCTAATAACGGGGTGCTCTGGTTTGTCTGATTGGGGAGAATAACGGGGTCGGATTGTTTCGTCGGAGAGGTATATGAGTGAGATGTTAACTATGCCTGATTTGAGGAGTGAGTAGATGGGTCTGGCTATAAACACAGTCTTCTGGATAGTCGTGCTGTCTATGCTGGTACTGCTGGCGGTCTTAACAGTGGTGGTCCGCACCTTGCCGGTGGCAACCGTGCTGCTGGCTGCGACCTCAGTCGTACTGACCATCATTCTATACGTCGCAGGGTACAAGCTGGCTGCAGTGATTGAGCTGACGGTCAGCGCAGGATTGGTGACCGCCATCCTGGCCAGTGCCATAGCCCTGCTCAAACCGCAGGAAGAAGATAGCGAATCAGTGAAAAAGGGTGGCCGAATCGGGCGCTACCTACCGCTCCTGGTCATCTTGCCGGCGCTAGCCGCTGCTGTCTACTTCTTCTTTCCTGGCCAGGAGCTCAATTTTGGGATTACCAGTAGCCAGGTCACCCAGGATGTCTTGTGGTCTGATAGAGCCTTAGACATCATTGCCTTGGCATTACTGATATTAGCTGGAGTCTTAGGTGTTGCTGCATTAATCAAACGGCGAGAGGAGAAGTGACATGCTGTTCAGCTTATTCATCATCGCCATCGTTTTGACCGCAGCAACCGGAATCTACTGCATCATAGCTACGCACAACCTGATTCGGGTTCTGATTGCCTTAGAAATCGTCAACAAAGCTGCAGTGTTATTGATGGCTGTGGCTGGGTCGATTATCCATCAGATGGCTTTAGCCGAGAGTTTCATCATCGCTTTGATTATCGTCGAGGTGGTTGTCACCGCCATTGGAGCAGTGCTCTGCATTACCGTCTATTCGCAGACCGGCTCGCTGGACATCAGGGTACTGACCGAACAGAGGGGAGCTGACCATGCTGAGTGATTGGCTACTTACTCCACCTGCTGCTTTCTTAATCATGCTAGCGGTAGCGGGCTTGTTCTCATTGATAGTACGGGGACTGGCTACCCATGGTAATCCCTCTTCGGTGAAAACCGACAGTTATGCCTGTGGCCAGGAGGTACCGACAGGACGGGTCCAGCCTGGCTACGACGACTTCTTTCACTTCGCTTTCCTGTTCACCATCTTAGAAGTTGTAGCCTTGATTCTAGGCACCGTGCCGGCCAATGGTATCTGGTTGACGCTGGTGGTTTTATCCATAGTAGTACTGGCTTTATTGATACTGTTCAGGCGAGATTGACATGCGGCTTGTACTGCTAGGACGTGTGCCGCTCTGGGTAGTATTAGCAATCGTCGCTGGTATCTGCCTGTTAGCTGTGGTTTTACTGATTTTGTTCAGAAGGGGTAAACGTTGAAAATTGTCGACAACATCATGACTTGGGCGCGGGTTAAATCGCCTTGGGTCCTGCATTTTAACACGGGAGCCTGTAACGCCTGTGATATTGAGATTCTGGCAGCCTTGGCTCCGCGTTTTGACCTGGAGCGTTTTGGCATCGTACAACAGGGCACTCCCCGTCATGCGGATGTCTTGCTCTGCACCGGTCCGGTGACCTTGCAGACCGAACAGCGTCTACTGCGCATCTACGAGCAGATGGCCGAGCCGAAGTTCGTGGTAGCCATCGGAGCCTGCGCTTGTTCAGGTGGAGTGACCCGCGGTTGTTACGGGGTGAA
>JAIRQI010000013.1 GCA_031256575.1 Coriobacteriales bacterium | reverse complement strand
TAGTTTATTCGGATGAATGACCATTGCTACCTGAAACAGTAATGATTGCCCCGGTTTTCTCTAGGTGTATTCACATTATCTAGAAAACTGCGGCAACTGATGTTACAATCTGATGCTTTAAGAGATACAGATATTGCTTTAAGAGATACAGATATTGAGGAGTAAAGATGATTGATAACCCACTGTACGGTCGTGATTACCTACGCATGCTTGATCTTACAGTGCAAGAGTTGCAGCTGGTGTTAGATACAGCGGCAGCTTTCAAGAACCGCTGGGCTAGCGACCCAATCAGTGCCCAACAGCAGGCCCCTTTCACCGGTCAGGCTGTAGCAATAATTATGGAGAAGCCCTCGCTGCGTACCCGGGTCTCCTTTGAACGTGCAGTAGAACGCCTGGGCGCGCAGGCAATCGTCATGAGTGACACCACCTCGGCTTTCTCCCGTGGAGAATCCCTGCAGGATACCATGCTTGTCTTGGAACGCTATGTAGATGCATTGGTGATTCGTAGTTTTGACCAGTCCCGGATTCAGGAAATGGCGGACTGGGCGACGATTCCGGTGGTCAATGCCTTGACGGATGCTTTTCATCCCTGTCAAGGGCTGGCTGACTTTATGACAATCCAAGAATGCTTCGGGCAGCTGAAAGGCTTGAAGCTGGCTTATCTGGGGGATGGAGCCAATAACATGGCTCATACCTATCTAGAGGGAGCAGCACTTTTTGGCATGCAAGCGGTGATTGCTGCTCCGGCTGGATACCAACCGGACCCCCAGTATCTGAGCGATGCTCAGGCTTCTGCAGCACAGACTGGAGCAGAGCTGATTGTTTGTGAATCTCCGGAAGAAGCGCTTGCTGGCGCTAACGTAGTGATAACTGACTCCTGGGCTTCGATGGGTTTTGAGGCCGAGCATGCCAAGCGAGTCGAGGTCTTTAGACCGTATCAGGTCAGCATGGAGAGCTTCAAGCTTGCGGCTGAAGGTGCGATTTTTTTGCATTGCCTGCCGGCTCATCGTGGGGAGGAAGTGCTGGATGAAGTGATGGATGCGGGTTTCTCCCGAATCTATGACGAAGCTGAGAACCGTATGCATGCCCAACAGGCTTTACTATATCTACTGATGTCGAAAGAGATGCCTGCTTAGTCGCGTGACTAGAACTGATTGTCAATGCTGGTGTGGGCTGTCGTGGCGAAGGCCAGCATTGTTGAGAATTGGAATACTGTTGCATGAAAACACTAGTATTGCTCTTGATTGTGAATTGACATTGCATTTATCGGTCGCAGTATTATATGGACAGTTCTCGAAGTCTGAGCATGTTTGAGAAGATTTATGCTGTATAATTTGCACTATTCCTTATGATGTATCGGGAAATATGCAGTCAATTCCCAGGGGATGCGATACCTGTTAGCCGTTCGAGGAAGGGACCAAAATGAAGAAACGTTTAGTAAGGCAAGATGCGATCAAACAACTGATCCGTCAACGCACCATCCGTACCCAGCGCGATTTGGTGGCCGGGCTGGAAGACCTTGGCTTCAACTGCACACAAGCTACTGTATCGCGCGATATCAACGAGATGAACCTGCGCAAGCTTCCGGAAGGTGTATATATCTTGCCGGAGGACTTGCTTTTACAGAGGCTGGTCAGCGATCTGGTCAGCGAGGTGACTGTGGCCCAGAACCTGGTGGTTATCAAGACCGCTCCGGGTAGCGCCCAGGGAGTGGCAGCTGCTTTAGAGTCAGCTGGTGAGCCCAAAGTAATCGGCCTAGTTGCTGGTGATGACACTATATTGGTGGTAGCTGCAGATAACAACCAGGCCGAAGCATTTGAGACAGCAGTAAACAAGCTGCGTTTGCACTAGGTGAGCAGCGAGCTGATTGCTTGCCAGGTATTTCATAGCTAGTACAGTCTGTGCGCTTCTTTAATGAGTTCATGAAGCAAAAAGGAGTCTTGAAATGACAAAGGAAAGAGCGGTATTGGCCTATTCCGGGGGTCTTGATACCTCTGTGATGATTAAATGGTTGATTGAGATGAAGGATGTCGAGGTCATTGCCATGGTCGGCGATGTCGGCCAGAAGCGGCAAGACCTTGATTACATTCGCCAAAAGGCCATTGACATCGGAGCCATAGACTGTCTGGTCGTCGATATGCGCGAAGAGTTCGTGAATGACTTCTTAACCAAGGCTTTAGCTGCGAATGCCCTTTACGAGAACAAGTACCCACTGGTCTCAGCGCTTTCGCGGCCACTTCTAGCCAAGCACCTGGTGCAGACCGCAGCTGAGTACAACGCCAACTTTGTTGTGCACGGTTGCACCGGTAAAGGCAATGACCAGGTTCGCTTTGAGGTGGGTGCAACTACATTAAATCCCGACTTGAAGGTCTTGGCTCCAGTACGGGATTGGGATTTGCTGACTCGCGAGCAGGAGATGGACTGGGCTGCTGCCCACGGTGTACCTGTACCGACTACCGCAGCCGAGCCCTACTCCATTGATGATAATGTCTGGGGCCGCACCATCGAGTGCGGAATCTTAGAGGACCCTTGGGTGGAACCGCCAGAAGACATTTATGAACTGACCCAATCTCCAGATATGGGCCCAGACTTACCTCAGTATGTCGTTGTCGGCTTCCAAGCCGGGGTTCCCTGTTCGCTCGATGGCGAACCGATGAGCTTCTATGACATCATCATGCGCTTGAACGAGATTGGCGGCTTGCACGGTTATGGCCGCATTGACATGTTGGAGAACCGCCTGGTCGGTTTGAAATCACGCGAGATATATGAGACTCCCGGGGCTTTAGCTTTGATTGAGGCCCACAAAGCCCTTGAGGATATGACGCTGGAACGCGATTTATTGCATTACAAGCTTTCCGTCGAGCATACCTGGGCCATACAGGTCTATTACGGTCAATGGTATAGCCCCTTGAAGCAAGCCCTCGATGCCTTCATAGCCTCTACACAACCTGCGGTAACTGGTGAGGTGCGCTTGAAGTTTCATAAGGGAACCTGCCTGACAGTCGGGCGGCGTAGCGATTACTCGCTATACGATTACGGCTTGGCGACCTATGGTGAGCAGGATAGTTTTGACCGCTCAGCTTCTAAGGGCTTCATTGACATTTATGGCTTGTCGGTCAAGACTTGGGCTCGCCAACAGCGAAAGCTAGGTCTATAGCTTAGCTACTCTGATTCTTGAATCAGTCGCTTAATCGAAATAACCAATTCGAGCGGAGAGCAGGGTAATGGCTAACGAACCTTATCTTTGGGGTGGGCGCTTTAGCGAAGTCCCATCTGCAGCATTGTTGGCTTTTGGAGCCTCACTGCCAGTCGACCAGCGGATGTGGGCTGAAGACATCGCCGGGTCACTGGCTCATGCTCGTATGCTCGGAGCTATTGGAGTGCTGACCGATGGCGATGTTCAGGCCATCAGCTCTGGGCTTCAGCGCATCGCCGAGCAGATTGAAGCAGGTCAGTTCGTCTTTATTGATTCAGACGAAGATATCCATACTGCTATTGAGCGGGCTCTCGTGGCTGATATCGGCGATGCGGGCAAACGCCTGCATACCGGACGCAGCCGCAACGACCAGGTGGCAACTGATACCAGGCTTTACCTGAAGTCTCGGACAGCTAGATTGATTAATCAACTCAAGGCTTTGCAGGAGCTGTTGATTCAGCTGGCTGAAACCAATATAGATGTGCTGATGCCTGGATATACGCATTTACAAAAGGCCCAACCACTGCTCTTGGCTCACCATCTACTGGCCTATTTCTGGATGTTCAACCGCGATACCAGGCGTTTTGAGGCTGCGCATCTAGCAGCAAATACCTCGCCGCTGGGAGCAGCAGCACTGGCAGGAACCAGTTATCCGTTGAATCGGGAGCAGACCGCTCGTGAGCTCGGGTTCGTTGATAAAGATGGCACACCCGTACTTATCCCCAATTCATTGGATGCGGTCAGCGACCGTGACTTTTTGCTGGATGCCCTGTTTGCCGCTTCTACCACAATGATGCATCTCTCACGACTTTGCGAAGAGCTTATTCTTTGGTCGACTGAGGAATTTGGCTTTATTACTTTGAGTGACGGGTATTCGACTGGTTCCTCGATAATGCCCCAGAAGAAGAACCCAGACTTCGCCGAGCTGGTGCGTGGCAAGACAGGGCGGGTCTACGGCGACCTGCTGGCTGTGTTGACCGTTTTGAAGGGGCTGCCTCTGGCTTACAACAAGGACATGCAGGAAGACAAAGAGGCCGTCTTTGATGCCTTGGACACTTTGGAGCTCTGTCTGATGGCTGTCGGTGGGATGCTATCGACCATGACAGTCAACTCTGAGCGGATGCTTACTGCTACCCAGGCTGGTTTTATGGCTGCTACCGATATGGCAGACTGGCTGGTCAAGCAGGGCCTACCGTTCAGACAGGCCCATCAGGTAGTTGGCCAGCTGGTCTTACTGGCCGAGCAGACTGAGCAGACTTTGTCCCAGCTGACTTTAGATGAGATGCAGGAAGCTTGCTCCCTCTTCGACGAGTCAGCGCTAGCTGCTCTGGATATCCATCAAGTGGTGCAGGCTCGCCAGACTTTCGGCGGAACCGCGAGCGAGCGGGTGCTCGAACAGCTACAGCTAGCGAAGGCTGAGCTGGAGCAGGCATAGCAAGCGCTGGGTAGTCTTTAGCATGGGTATCGTTGTACCATCGCTTTCATAGATTGATATACCCCCCTATCTTCTCACTGCTTGGCTATAGAGCTACACAATAAGCGAAGAGCGTATTCAGCTAAAATAGCTTTATGAAGAGCTCCATGAAAAGCCTTGAGAATAGGATTCGAACCACGGTCGAGAACTGGCAGATGCTGCCGGCTGCTCCTACTACTCTGATATTGATGGTCAGCGGAGGAGCTGACTCCGTTGCTTTGACCTATCTGATGACAAGGCTTTATCCTGAGAATACCTACCACATCTTGCACGTCAATCATAACCTCCGAGGAAGCGAAAGCGATGCTGATGAGGCTTTCGTTAGGCAATTAGCTGAGGAGTTGGCTATTCCTTGCCAGGTTCGTCAGATAGACCTTGCGGGTTTACAGAACGAACGGGGAGGAAACCTTGAGGAACTCGGCCGTGAAATGCGTTATTCGCTCGCAGCGGAGTTGGTCGAGGCTTTAGAGGCGAGTGACGACTGTAGTGGCGCTGGTCTCGCCGGCTCAGGTGTCAGCGCTGGCCTCGCCGACTTGAACACCAGCGCTGCTGCTGACCCGAGCGCTTGCTCTAGCCTCACCGACCTGAACACCAGCGCTGGTCACCCTAGCTCAAACAACAGCGCTGTTGCTAACTCAAACGCTGGCGCTGGCCACGTCGACCCAAACACCAGCGCTACTGATAACCCAACCAGCGCTATGGCAGAATCTGGCACCAGCACCAAACCGGTCCTCATCGTCACCGCACACACGGCAAATGACTCAGTCGAGACCTTTTTGATGCGCGTCATCAAAGGGGGAGGAGCTGACTCCTGGTCAGGTATTCCTCCGCTGCGAAACAATATCATCCGCCCGCTGATTGATATCACTCATGCTGAGTTGACCGCATGGCTGACCGAACAAAAGCTTGAGTGGCGAGAAGACACCAGCAACTATGACACTCACTATCTGCGGGCTTTCGTTAGGCACCAGCTGATTCCCCTGATACAGAGCCAAAATCCAAAATTGGTTGAGACTATCAATCGTAGCTTGAAGGTCTTGTCTGCGGAATCAGATTACCTGGCCACTCAAGCTCAGCCTTACCTAGACGACCCCTTGGCAGCTCCAGACTTAAGCCTAATCAGGCGGGCACTACGTCAGGCTTACAAAAATGCCGGTGGAGAAACCCGTGCATTGACCTTTGAATTGACGGAGGCGATGCGCTTGCAGGGCCAAACCCCAGGATTTGCTTTAGACCTGCCAGGAGGGATTACAGCTCGTACTTCTTCCGAAGCCAAACTTGGTTTTTATAGTCGCAATAACTTGCAAGGGGCAGTACCTAGCAGCAACCCAGGCAACCACCCTGGCAGTAACCCCGGTGCGGGTTTCTCCACAGGCTCTGACTACCCCGCTGAGCACCATAGCTTTCATGCTACCTTGACTCTCGACACTCCGCTTCAGACTCCACTTGGAACAATCACCATGACGGAGATAGACCGCCAGAGCTTTGGCCAGGATGCAGAGTCCTATGCCCGTTCAGTCGCTAGTCAGCAGCACCTAGTCATCGATGCCGATGCGCTACTGGCAGCATCTATAAAAGACAGCCAACCGACCTTGCAAGTCTCGTCATTGCAGGCTGGTGATTGGTTTTCTCCTCTGGGAATGCCCGGAAAGCATAAAAAGGTCTCAGACTTGTTAATTGACCGCAAAATCGACCGTCATAAGCGAGCGGCTTGCCTAAAACTCATGGATGGCGACCGGATTGTTTGGATAATTGGGGTTCAGGCTGATGACAGATTCAAGGTAAAGCCAGAAAGTCGCCGCTTGTTGAGTATAATCATTAGGTTCAACTAGTGACCAGCGAAATGAGGTATTGATGCACCCGGATATCACCGAGATTCTTTTCGACGCAGACCAGATTGCTTTGGCTACCCGGCAGATGGGGCAGCAGATTAGCGCGGACTACGCTGGCAAGAAGCTGTTATTGGTGACTGTGTTGAAGGGTGCTTTCGTTTTTATGGCCGATTTGATTCGCAACATCGAAAGCCCGGTGGAGGTGGACTTCATGGCTGTAACGAGTTACGGCGCAGAAGCCAAGAGTTCCGGAGTGGTGCGCATCATCAAGGACCTAGAAGCCTCAATTGATGATTATCACGTGCTTTTGGTTGAGGATATCCTAGACAGCGGCTTGACCTTGAACTATCTGAGAAAGAACCTGAAAAGCCGCAAACCCTTGTCGGTTGAGATCGCCACACTACTGCTCAAGGAGGGCAAGCAGGAAGTGCCGGTGGATTGTAAATATGTCGGGCTGATTTGTCCGGATGCTTTTGTGGTCGGATATGGCTTGGACTATGCGGAGAACTATCGAAACCTGCCCTACATAGGCATTCTCGATCCGAAAGTCTATTCTTAGTGAAGGGCTTACCGATCGGGGCATTCAGCTTCAGGGTGCTCTCGAGGTTGTTCACGAAGGTGCTCTCGGCGAGCAGAGCTGCTACCAGACAGCAGAAAGGTTCTACCAGTGCGTAAAATCCCAAATCGCAATCTGATATTCATCTATTCGGGTATATTCCTGGTCTTAACGATGGTCTTCATGTATGTGCTGTTCAACGGCATGGTCAACCGTGAGACCATCGACGAGCTGACAACCAGTGAGTTTCGTAATGCTGTCACCGCTGGAGATGTTCTAGAAGTCACCTACAATGTCTCAGATGCCCAGCTCAGCGGCCTCTACCTGAAAGACGGGGAGACCGACCCGGAGCGGGCGACGAAGTTTGAGTCCAAGTATGTCGGAGCTGATTCGCTAAACGAGCTGATGGCCGAGTATCCAGATGTCAAGTATTCGCTGGATACCTCCAACAACAACATGCTGATGCAACTGTTGCCTACCTTGTTGATGTTTGCCGTGCTGGGCGGTTTGATTTGGTTCATGTTCAACCGCATTGAGACATCAAATAACCGCCAGATGCAGTTTGGCCGCAGCAAAGCCCGGCGCGCCCACGAAGAACGCCCTTCGACCAAATTCGCCGATGTCGCCGGCATTGACGAGGTCGTCGAGGAACTGCAAGAAATCAAAGACTTCCTGGCAAACCCCGAGCCCTACCGCAAATTCGGGGCCAAGATACCCCGCGGAGTGCTGCTGGTCGGCCCTCCCGGTACCGGTAAGACCTTAATCGCCCGGGCGGTAGCTGGGGAGGCGGGTGTTCCCTTCTTCTCCATCTCCGGCTCGGACTTTGTCGAAATGTTTGTCGGCGTCGGTGCCTCGCGGGTCCGTGACCTCTTCGAACAGGCTAAAGCTGCTGCTCCGGCAATCATTTTTGTGGATGAGATCGATGCTGTGGGACGCCAAAGGGGAGCAGGACTCGGTGGCGGCCATGACGAACGGGAGCAGACCTTAAACCAGCTTCTGGTGGAGATGGATGGCTTTGAAGACCATCAAGCAGTTATTTTGATTGCTGCCACCAACCGTCCGGATATCTTAGACCCGGCTTTGCTCCGTCCTGGTCGTTTTGACCGTCAGATTGTTGTGATGCGTCCCGACTTGAAAGGCCGGGAAGCCATTCTCAAAGTACATAGTGCTGACAAGCCTCTGGCTCATAGTGTCGATTTGGAGACTGTCGCCAAGATGACTCCGGGATTCACGGGTGCTGATTTGGCGAACTTGATGAATGAGGCTGCCTTGTTGGCGGCTCGCAGAAAACTCAAGCTGATAACCATGAATGAGCTGTCTGAGGCTATGGAACGCTCGATTGCCGGCCCAGAACGCAAAAGCCGCATCATGACCGACAAAGAAAAGCGCATCATTGCTTACCATGAGGTTGGGCATGCCTTAGTCGGACACCTGCTTGAGAACTCCGACCCGGTGCACAAAATCTCCATTATCAGCCGCGGGCAGGCCCTCGGCTATACCTTGCTGTTGCCGGAAGAAGACCGCTTCTTATCATCAAGAAACGAGATGCTGGACAGCTTGGCGGTTTCATTAGGTGGTCGAGTCGCTGAAGAGCTGTATTGCGATGACATCACTACCGGAGCCTCCAATGACTTGGAGCGAGCCACCAGCATCGCCAAGCAGATGGTTACCAGGTACGGTATGACAGAGGCCTTGGGTCATACCGTCTACGGCCAGGCTCAACATGAGGTTTTCTTAGGGCGCGATTATTCATCCAGTCCTGATTACAGTGATGAGACCGCTCGGCGTATCGATGTCGAGGTCTCCCGGATTATGATGTCAGCCCATGAAGTCGCAACCAAGCTTTTATCAACCCGCAAAGCACAGATTGAGCAGATGGTCAGTGTCTTAATCGAACGGGAGACGGTAGACAGCGAGGCTTTGGATGCCCTGCTCAACAACACCTGGGATACCTACCTCGGTGAAGAGCAACAGATACTCGCTCGCAAGGCAGCTGAGCTGCGCAAACAGGAGCAAGATGATGCGCGCCGAGCCGCTCAGGCTGAACGTGAGCGCGAGTTAGAAGAACGCCGGCTGGCTGCATTGGAAGCAACCGACCATGAAGCTAGCGAAGCAAGCAATCCACCAAAGTTGAATGACATCATCAAAGGTAATGTCAACATAGACGATGTCATGAAGCATTACTTAAAATCATGGTCTGATGACGCGCCACCACCGGCAGGTTCTAAGTTGCCGCCAGGCGAGGTGCCACCACCAGCTGGAGCAATGCTGCCACCAGAAGATGCACCACCACCGGTGGGAGCTATGCTGCCACCTGAAGATGCTCCGCCACCGGTGGGAGTTATGCTGCCACCCAGCGAGATGCCACCTCCGATGGGAGCCAAATTGCCTTCCAGCGAGGTGCCGCCACCAGCGGGTACTGCGCAGCCGCAGGGTTTCAACCCTTCAGAATCAGACCAGTCATTGAACGAGCAATCAACTGCAGTAAATTCGGAGGCAGAGACTCCACGAGAGGATAATGAATAACAAGCTAAGCTTAAGGCAGCATTGAGCGTGCAGCGCCAAGGACAGCAGCAAGGACAGCAGCGTTGCGCTCAGTAGCCACTAAGGCAACCGACCGCCGTTAAGCCCAGCAGCGTTGCACCCAGCAACACTAAAGACAACGTTAAGCTAGAGCATCAACCAAGAGCAGCTAACACTTACGCTAACCAGCACTGAGACCGACTAAAGGCTTTAAGTGAAGTCCAAGACAGTCGAGTAGAGTTTAGGAGGGCAAAGATGGACCGAGAAAAAATCGAAGCAGGTGTGCGAATGATACTGGAGGGTATCGGTGAAGACACAACGCGTGAAGGCCTGATTGATACCCCACAGCGGGTCGCTCGAATGTATGAGGAGGTCTTCTCCGGATTAGACCAAGACCCTTCAGAACTATTTGCGAAGAGCTTTGGGGAGAACCACCATGAACTGGTTTTAGTCAAAGACATTCCCATCTACTCGATGTGTGAACACCATCTGGTGACTTTTCATGGGGTAGCCCATGTCGGCTATCTGCCGGGTGCGGATGGACGGGTCTGTGGCATTTCTAAGCTGGCCCGGCTGGTCGACCTGTTTGCCCGCCGTCCCCAGGTTCAGGAGCGCCTGACCAGCCAGATTGCTGACACTCTGGTTGAGCAGCTTGACCCGAACGGAGTCATCGTGGTCATCGAGGCCGAGCACCTCTGCATGTCCATGCGGGGAGTCAAGAAGCCCGGTACCAAGACCATCACTTCGGCTGTCCGCGGTTCATTTCGGGCTTCGGCGAAGACCCGTGAAGAAGCCCTCTCATTGATATTCGGCTGAGCTCTCGCAAGCCCTTACTTTGAAACAAAGATAACCGCCAGTTTAAGCAGCTGCTACAACTGACACATGAATGGAACACATCACTGATGAAGAACCCAGGTTGCTCCAACACTAAACTAGTACCGTTGTCATCGCTATCAAGGAGAGGTGTCTAGATGGTCTGGCGTTGTCGCTCATTTAGCTTTGACCTTGCCCAACCAGTCATCATGGGCATCCTGAATGTCACCCCTGATTCCTTCTCCGACGGGGGGGAATACTACGACACAGCTGCCGCACTTGAGCAGGCTTACCGCATGCTGGCTGAAGGTGCCCAGATTATCGATGTAGGTGGTGAGTCTACCCGTCCGGGTGCCGAAGAGGTCGAGCAGGCAGAAGAGCTGAAGCGGGTGCTGCCGATAGTCGAGCATTTGGCGGCAGATGGGATTGCCGTATCTGTCGATACCCGTCATGTTGCTGTAGCGGAGGCAGCGATTGCCCAAGGTGCAGCAATCATCAATGATGTTTCGGGCTTTCGCGACCCTGCTCTACGGGAGCTGGTAGCCGCGAGCGACCTGGGCTGTGTGGTCATGCATATGCTGGGTGAGCCGAAGAGCATGCAGCTTGACCCGGTCTATGAGGACGTCGTGAGCGAGGTGCGCGAATACCTCATGACCCAAGCTGGCCTGTTGGTCCAAGCCGGAGTTGACCCCGAGCGCATCTGCATCGACCCCGGCCCCGGTTTTGGCAAGACCTTCCAGCATAACCTGGCTCTGCTGAGAGCCACGGCTGAACTGGCCAACTCAGGATATCCCCTGATGGCAGCCTATTCCCGTAAAGGTTTCATTGGCAAATTGACCGGCACTGCAAACCCTGCCGAGCGGGTCATCGGCTCGGTTATCGTAGCTGCCTGGGCTGCTGCCCAGGGCGCGCGGGTCATTCGGGTGCACGACGTGAAAGCTACTGTCGAAGCCTTAGCGGTCTGGCAAAGCATAAATACTGTGGAGAAAACCACTGATGCCTGAACTACCGGAAGCCGAGGTCATCCGACGCGGATTGGATGAAGTTTTGCCTGGCAGGCTGATAGAAGGCATCGAGGTCTTGGAAGCGCGGAGCTTCATCGGTTTCAACCAAGACCAGATGCATCAGCTGGTTGGTATGCAGGTACGTAAAGTGCAGCGCCGCGGCAAGATGCTGATGATTTTTTTAGGAACCGGTATATCGGCTGTAAAACCAGTAGCAGAGAGCAAGAAAAAAGCGAGCTTTGCTGGTTCGCAGCAACTCCCACCACCAGAAGGTTCGGCAGAGCCAGGCAGCACCGACAGTGTGCAAGTCCCAAATGACGCTGTCTTGTTGGTACACCTGCGCATGACCGGGCAGCTGGTCTACCGCCGAGCAGAACCCGAGGACGACAAGGCATTGTTTGGAGGCTTTCCGAATGCTTCACTAATCGGAGAACTACCTGATAAAAGCACCCGGATTATCATTGCCTTAGACAATCAAGATAAGCTGTATTTCAACGACCAACGCAAATTCGGCTACTTTAAACTGGTCGCTGAAGACAGGCTTTCGGAAGATGGTTTTCTTGCTCATTTAGGGCCTGAGCCATTAGCAGATGGTTTCACCTGGCAAGACCTGCGCAAAGCTTTGGGTAGAGGCAGCATGTCGGTCAAAGGCGCACTTCTCGACCAACAGAAACTTGCTGGTATTGGCAACATCTATGCTGATGAAAGCCTGTATCGCGCTGCTATCGACCCCCGTCGCAGTGTTTCTACACTGACTCCCAACAACTACAAGCGTCTGCTGGCGAGCATCATCGAGTGTCTGACCTTGTCAATCGATGCTGGTGGCTCGACAGCCCGCAACTATGTTGATGCCATGGGCCTGAGGGGCGAGTTTCTAGATTTATACGCTGCTGTCTATGGCAAGGATGGCCAAGCCTGCCCACGCTGCGGGCGTCCGATAGAGAAGATTCGAGTAGCTGGCCGGGGTACCCATTACTGCCCCAAATGCCAAAAATAGGAATGCCAGAAGCAACCAAGCACTAGTAAATGTGTTCACTAGTAATGTGTTTGGCACCGGCGCGCTATTCTCCCCATAAACCCCTGAACCTGCCAAATAGGTCTTTTTTCAGTGGCGTTCTTCGCCTATGAAGTATAAGGCGACTGTTCCCGGGCCGATGTGGGAGCCGATGACTGGGCCGATGTAGCTGGTGACAATCAGCTGGGGAGCAAACCGCTGCTCCAGCATCTGGTGCAGCTCGGCCTCCAGTTCGGGGCAGTCGGTATGCGAGATGAAAATCGGATTGTGGGCGGGGTCGTCGGCTTTGGTTGCCACCAAATCTATCAGCGTAGCCAGCGAGCGGTTCTTACCGCGAACGGCTCGGGTCATAATCAAGCGGCCAATGGTATCGACAGTGATGATTGGCTTCAGCTTCAGCATGCTGCCGACTAGCGCTGTAGGAGCGTTCAACCTGCCGCTTTGCTTCAGGTAGTTCAAGTCGCCGACAGCAACCCAGCCATTCATCTTCATGCGTATTTGCATAAGGTAGGCTATCAGCTCATCATATGTGGCTCCGGCCAGGCGCCTCTGGGCGGCAAAGTACACGTAGAGGCCTTCTCCCAATGAAGCTAGATAAGAGTCGATGACTGTTATCCGCCGCTCAGGGTAGTTTTCCAGCAATTGCTTGGCAGCTAGACAAGCCTGCTCATAGGTGCCGGAAAGCCCACTGGAGAATGCCACGTAGACGATATCTTGGCCAGCTGCTATGTATGACAAGAAGAAATCATAGAAGCGCTGGGTGTTCACCTGGGAGGTAGTGACAGTCTTACCCTGGCGCATCAGCTCGTAGAACTCCGGAGCAGTGGGGGAGACAAGCCCGTTCTCGGAGCGTTCACCCCAGACATCGTCGTAGACCAAGCCATCCACGATGTAGCTCAGAGGCACCAAGGCTATGTCCAGTTCCCTGGTCATACCCGGGGGAAAATCGGTTGTGGAGTCTGATAGCAATACGTAGTCGGACATACTCTGCTCCCTCTCTGCTCCCTCGTGTAGTAAAGAGTATTGTACGATTGACGACAATCGTACCAAATTTCAGCAGATGTGGCTTACGTGTTTTAAAGGCGAGTTTGCGTTTTCGGGCAGACTAGAGCGAGCCACCTGACTTGAGCCTCTATGGTTGCGGTACAAATAAGCTCACGGATAACCTGCACAGAATCGCTGTCCAAAGCCAAGGGTTTTTCAAAGCTCTGAATACTTCTTGTTTAGTCGGTCACAGATTACTGCTAGTATGCAAAGCATCGCAGGCTTATTAGCAAGCTGATTAGCCTAACAAATTGTAGGAGGAGGTTAATATGGCAATCTCAATGTCACCCCGCGAGAATTATCTGGCATGCTTAGACTTTCAGCCCCACGAGTACACCCCCGGGTCCGGCGATAATACGATGGCTGGCAATTTCGTAACCATCGAGCGCGAACCGGACGGTGTCGACGCCTTTGGAGTTCACTGGGTCTCGCCACTCAGTGGCGGCGCTGGCAGTGCTCTGCCGGCTCCCGGTGAGTTTATGCTGGAAGATGTCACAAAATGGAAAGAAATCATCAAAATCCCAGACATCACCGTCTATCCCTGGGAACAGTGGGCGGCCGCTGAAGAACCGATGATTGACCGCAGCAAGGTCGTAGAAATCTGGCACGGTAACAGCATCTATGAACGCCTGGCGACATTCATGGGTTTTGAGGGAGCATTGCTGGCTCTGGCCCTGGAACCGGAGGCTTCCTTCGAGCTGTTATCTGCCCTGACCAACTACCGCATCGAGATGATGAAGGCTTTCAAGAAGTACTACAACCCGGATGTCTACATCTTCTTCGACGACGTAGCCACCGAGCGCCAGATGTTCATGTCCCCCGATACCTACCGGGCATTAATCAAGCCGCTGCACACCAAGATGGTCACCGCCAG
>JAIRQI010000112.1 GCA_031256575.1 Coriobacteriales bacterium | reverse complement strand
CGGCCACGCAGTTTCTCACGTGGAATCAGGCGCCCTTCGGCATCTACAAGCAGCACTGGCTTGATATTCAAAAGAGTTCCAGCAAAAGCCGCACCAGCTGTCAGGCGGCCGCCTTGCTGCAGGTACTTTAAGTCATCGACCGTGAACCAACTGGCGATATTGAATCGATTGGTCTCTACCCAAGCGGCTAGTTCTGCCAGACCCATTCCGGCTTCGCGTTGCCTGACCGCTTCGGCGACAATCAAGCCCTCGCCTAAGGCAGCAGCCAAGGTATCCACACATAAAAGCTTTCTATCGGGATAAAACTCAGCCCGGATCTGCTCCATAAAAGCACTGTTGACTTCATAATTGGCCGATAGGGCTGAGTCGAAGCCCAGGTACAGAGCATCCTGGCCACTCTCAAAGCAGTCACGCAATAAAGCTTCAGCATCAGTAACGCTGGCCAAGGTAGTCATGACCGTCTTGCCGTTGCGCATCATGTCGTAGAACTGCTTGTTGTCAGTTGGGATATTAGGATCATAGCCTTTGAACGATACATTGTCGACGATGAATTCTAACGGCAGCACCCTAAGCCCCCAAGACCTAATCAACTCATCGGGTAGATTCGCTGTCGAGTCTGTGATGATGTCATAGCTTGGAACGCTCATGATTTACTCCTTCCGATAACCGGAATCGTCAGTGCCCACTTTTCGAAGGCATCAATGTCCATCCCCAGTTCAATCATCTTTTGGCGGGTTTTTGCTCCCCGCACTATTTGAATTCGGCTTTTGGCGATGTGGAGTGATTCTGCCAAAACACCGACTAACGCCGAGTTGGCACGTCCCTCCACAGGCGGCTCACTGACCCGCACAACCAACAACTGGCGCGAGGCGGACTGCCATCCCACTATACCGGGCTGTCCAGATCGTGGTGATAATCGGACAGCTATATGCACATTTGAATCTGTATTCATACAGATTCCAATATTATACTAGTCGATCTCTTCGATTTCTAGGTCGTCATCCAATGCAAATGCTACCGGCATCGGCATGGCTGTGGTTGCTCCCGGATTCTGCTTCACGGCAGGAGCCGGTGCGTAGGCTGGTACCAAGGTCGGAGCAGCAGCTGGAGCAGCTGCTTTGACTGGTGCTGCCACTTGGGCGGCCCTTCCGGAATTTTGCATAGCTCCGACTGCTGAGTTGACCAGCGATCCGGAGTCGTCAGGCACTAATGAATTAAACTCTGTGAAACGCCTCTGGGCATCAGCAGAATAGTGATTGATGAGGGATAAGAACTCGGTCCTGAACTTCTCCGAAATTCCTCGTAGATGCTCGATCTCGCCTAGCATCTTCTCCCGTTCGCCGTGAGCATCGCGAACGATATCCTTGGCCTTGGCATCAGCTTCGCGGTACAGTTTCTCGGCTTCTTTACGGGCTTCCTCTTTTAGATTATCGGCACTGACCTGAGCTGCGATAAAGGCCTTGGCGATGACTTCTTCAGTGATTGTGCCTTCAGCACGCGGGCTAGGCTCAGAAGCGCTGGAAGCAGCTGCCTGAGTTTCTTTGACGACAACCGCATTGGCTAGCTGTTCTTCAGCTATGCGTGCCCTGTCATCAGCTGTCTGGGCGCGTTCTTCAGCGGTCTGGGTGCGTTGATCAGCCTCACTGAGTCGGGTTGCTGCCTCTGCTAGAGCACGGTTCAGATTGTCCACATCGCTAGCAACCTGCTCCAAAAACTCGTCGACCTCGTCTGGATTGTATCCACGGCGAGCTTCTGAAAAGCGGATATTCTGTATCTCGGTAGCGGTAATGCTCATAACCATTCCTCCAACCAACTCTTTTATCTACAAGACAGTATAGCCTAAAACAAACAGCCAAATGCAATACTACATAGCTAAACAAGCAGACGAAGCAACACTTCAAGGAGAATAACGGCAACTATCGGGGAGAAGTCGACATTTCCTATCGGAGGTATAAACTTCTTGAAAAGGTTGACATAAGGACCGACCAATGAATCCAAAACTGTGTATAAATCACGCAAAAAACCTTTACTATGGTCGAACCAGGAGAGTACAGCCCAAATCATCACCAATAGTATATAGAAGCGGACAATCAGGCGAATCGAGGTCCTGGCCAATATCGGTAAAGGCAGTATCAAAAAGCTCGCCCAGTTCAGCGTAATCATCGATTCGACTGCTCCTACCAGGACACTGCTACCTGGCAGCACTTGCATGAGGCAGTTCAACGTAATCATCGTCTCAAATACTCCCACAGAAATACTCCACAGCAATGAAACCTCACCCCAGCTCTTCAGCTCGATTTAGGCAGGCTATAAAGGCATTGTTCACGACAATACCAAACTGCTGGGCTTCAAAACACTCCAGCGCGGCTTGAGTGGTGCCATTCGGGCTGGTCACTGCAGCCCGCAGTTCAGCAGGTGATATGTCCCTGAGCTCCAGTGAGCGGCCGGTACCGATAATCGTCTGGCGAGCTAATTGCCAGGCAATCTCTTCTGGTAAGCCTTGGGCGATGCCGCTTTGGGCCAACTCTTCGGTGAACAGAGCAAAAAAGGCCGGTCCGGAACCGTTGATAGCAGTTGCTGCATTAATCAGCTGCTCTTCGATTATCACCGCCTCACCCATCAGGTTGAAGAGGTCTGAAACCAGCTCGGCTTCTTTATGCGGCGTTCCCTCAGCTGGAGCCACAACGCTCATACCTGCCGATACAATGAGGTTGATGTTCGGCATCACCCGCACCACTGCACAGTCTGCAAAATACTCCAGCATCACCGCGGTAGATATACCAGCAGCAATGCTCACCACCCGTTTCGGGCTAAAGTTAGCAAGCTCTGCCAGCTCTGCTGCGACATCCCTAAATATCTGCGGTTTGACAGCCAAGATGACAGTCTCTGGATTGTCAATCATAGAGCCGTCTTCAACACAATGCACCCCATACTGTTCACTCAACAGCTCTCGACGATTCTCAAAAGGCTCTGCCACATAGACATTGTCAGCATCGAATAAAGCCCCATGCACCAGACCAGCGACGATTGCCTCCCCCATTTGTCCACCGCCAATGATAGCTAGCTTTCCTAGACGTTCCTGCAAACCCTCCATAGGTTTCACTCCTTAGCTCTGTTCTTCATGTATTCGTTGCTAGGTATGAGCCATTAACTGCTGTCGCTCAGGCATCGCTAGCCTCAAGTTTATTAGCAATCACTCTTAAAGCCTAATCTGGCTTTTCTCCACATCACTTAGTATGCC
>JAIRQI010000077.1 GCA_031256575.1 Coriobacteriales bacterium | reverse complement strand
ATGGGCGACGACCAGTGCCGGCCAGCTTATCGTGAGCAGGTGCGCCAGTTCATCCGCGCCCATGACGAGCTCTGCCCGGACTGCCAGCGGCGGGCCGAAACTAACCCCTTAAGGGCCTTCGACTGCAAGAACGACCGCTGCCAGCAGATTATGTTAGCGGCTCCGCGCATCACAGACGCCCTTTGCCCGTCCTGCGCCGAGCACTACTCAACTGTCAAACGGCTGGTCTTGGCTTCCAAAATCGACTTTGCAGAAGACTACCGCCTGGTCCGCGGCTTGGATTACTACACCCGAACCGTCTTTGAGGTGCAGGTCGATTTGGGCCTGGGCAGTCAGAATGCCATTGGCGGTGGCGGCCGCTACGACAAGCTGATTGAAGCCTACGACGGGCTGCCGACCCCGGGGCTAGGCTTTGCCATCGGGTTTGAGCGCATCGCCATGGTCTTGGACGAGCTAAAAATCGACTGGGCGTCGCTGAATGTACCACAGGTCTATATTGCGGCTGTCGATGCCAGCTGCCGCGACAGAGCCTTCACTACCGCCTCTAAGCTGCGGGCCCAAGGCATAAGCGTCGAGCTTGACCACCAGGCCCGTTCGCTGCGCTCGCAATTCAAGGCTGCGGATAAGAGCGGGGCTGCTTTTACTGTAGTGCTTGGGCCTGACGAACTGGCCCAGGGCCTGGCAACGCTCAGGAATATGGCTACCAGCGTCGAAAGCCAGGTAGCACTGGCTGACCTGGCCGATGCAATCAACATGGGAAGGGAGTCTTAGACCATGACTGACTATGCAAACCTGAATTGCCTGCACGACATCGGCTGCGGCCAACTACGTGCTCAGGATATCGGAAAGACGGTGACCCTGACTGGTTGGGTGAACAGCCGCCGCGACCATGGCGGGTTGATTTTCGTCGATCTGCGTGACCGCAGCGGAATAGCGCAGATTGTCTTTGACCCCCAGGTGATTGCTACCGATGGTTTTGAGCAAGGTGAGCGGATGCGTCCGGAGTGGGTGATAGCTGCCAGCGGGCTGGTCCGGGCCCGTCCGGACGGCACAGTCAACCCATCAATCGCCAGTGGCGAGGTGGAGGTCTTACTCAACCAGGTGCAGGTCTTAAACTCCGCCCTGACCCCGCCTTTCCCGATTGCCGAGGGTATCGAGACCGATGAGTTAATCCGCATGCGCTGGCGCTATCTAGACATCCGCCGTCCGGAAGTCTTGCGAGCGATTGAACTGCGCAGCCAGGTCACCACCAGCCTGCATAAGGCGATGACCGAGCGCGGATTCATCCAGGTCGAGACGCCGATTCTCGGGCGTTCTACTCCCGAAGGAGCCCGTGACTTTCTGGTACCCAGCCGGCTCAGCCCGGGTGAGTTCTATGCCTTGCCACAGTCACCGCAACTTTATAAGCAGCTGCTGATGGTCGCCGGGCTGGAGCGTTACTACCAGATTGCCCGCTGCTTCAGGGACGAAGACCTGCGAGCTGACCGGCAGCCAGAGTTCACCCAGTTGGATGTGGAGATGAGCTTTGTCGACGACAACGACGTGATGGAGATGATTGAAGGGGTCATGCAACAGGTGATGGCTGAAGCCGGTTATGACTTCGAGCGTCCCTTGCCGCGCATGACTTATGCCGAGGCCATGGGCCGATATGGGAACGACCGCCCGGACGTTCGCTTCGGTTTAGAGCTGGTGGACGTCTCGGATATCGTTCACGACTCCGGTTTTCAAGTCTTTGCCAGCGCGGTTGCCCAAGGCGGGGTGGTCAAGGCCATCAATGCCAAAGGTGCTGGCGACCTCTCGCGCGGCGAGATAGATAAGATTGCCCAGGTAGCGACCGACCACGGTGCCAAAGGCATGGCCTGGATAGCCTTCACAACTGATGGCCAAGCCAAGTCACCGATTATCAAGTTCTTCAATGACAGCGAATTCGCAGCCTTACAGGCAGCGCTGGCTGTCGAGCCCGGTGACCTGGTAGTCTTCGGTGCCGATGATTTTGAGACGGTCTCAGCCGCGCTTTCTGCGGTGCGCCTCTATCTAGCCGAGCTCATGGATGTGCCACGGGACGCCCCGGGCCTGCTCTGGGTCGTCGACTTTCCGATGTTTTACCGTGACCCCGATACCGGCCAGCTGCAGGTTCACCACCACCCCTTCACCCGTATCAAGGACAAGGACCTGGACAAGTTAGAAAGCGACCCCTTGGCCTGCATCAGCTACTCCTACGATATGGTCATGAACGGTTACGAAATCGGTGGCGGCACCTTGAGAAACCACACGCCCCAGTCCCAGCTGGCGATTCTCAAGGCCCTGGGGTTTACAGACGAGCAGGCCAAAGAGCAGTTCGGCTTTCTCCTGGAGGCCTTGGCCTATGGCGCGCCGCCGCATGGTGGGGTGGCCTACGGCTTGGACCGGGTGATTATGCTGCTCGGCGGTTTCAACTCGATTCGAGATGTCATCGCCTTCCCCAAGACTTCCTCCGGCGCGGACCCGATGACCGGCGCTCCGACCCCGGTGGAGGCTATCCAGCTGCGCGAGGCCGGAATTCGCATAATCTAAGCCGAGGACTTCTCCCCATATGTCAGAATTGACTGAACAGCCAATCAATTTCATGTGGAGAAGACCTCGGGTTGGCTTGCTTTGGCACTATTCAGCCCAGGGATGGCTAAGGTTTAGCTTCCCGGGCTGCTAAGTATGCAACTAGCTGCGGATTCGCTACATAGCGTGCTACAATATGAGTACAACAATCAGCCATTTAAAAGGAGTGAGTCCAATTCCCGCCAAAAGCAAACCAAATACTGCTGCAACAGACGGAGAGCAGGCCTCAGACCAGGCTGAAGCTGCGAGCAAACCGAGTGCCAAGACTGCTCCGACCGCCAAAAAGCCCGCCAAATCCAAACCGCCAGTGCCCGCTGCCAACCCGGATGTCAGCGGCAAGCAAATCGTCTTCGATTCCAATGAAGACCGATTCTCTGTTGCCGACCAGGCCATCAACGACCCCGATATCCTAAAGCTGTTGGTCGAGAACCTGGCCGGTGCTGAACGACGGTTACGGCAATTCAGCGC
>JAIRQI010000072.1 GCA_031256575.1 Coriobacteriales bacterium | reverse complement strand
GCGCCGACCCGGTTGTATTCAACAGTCAGAAAATAGACGAGGTCGGCGTGCTGAAGGGTCGGCGAATAGCCATACAGCCCGGCGTGGATGTCGCGCAGTTTTTCGGTCAGCACATACATTTCTTCCTGGGTGAGCATCTGCAAGCGGATAATCGGAGCGGTCAGGTCGCGCAGCCCCTCACTGGCAAAATGCCCCTCCGCCAGTCGGGAGCGCAGGGCCTCATAGCTGAAGACCCCTTTGTAGCGGTCCTCGATGCACTGTGGCGTACCGCTGATTAGGAAGCCGATGTTTTGCGCCTTGCCCTGCAAAACGTCGTTGTAAATAGTCAGTATCTTCTCGTAATTATTCTGGCGGGAAATCGAGTTCGGAATCTTATAGATATTCACCAGCTCATCAATCAGCACCAGTAGCCCACGGTACCCGGCGCTGACCAAAAAGACCGCAAAGACCTTCAAAAAGTCATACCAATTCTCGTCTGTGACCACGAAATTGATACCCAGGTCGGCTTGGGCTTCCCGGCGGGTCAGGTATTCTCCCCTGAACCATTTTAAAACGTTGCTTTTAGTGGCTGTGTCATCGCTTTGATAAGCCCGCCAGTAAGTGACGATGGCTTTGGAGAACTCAAAGCCGTTGACCATGCCTTCCAAGGCTCCGGCCACAGCATAGATTTGCCTTTCAACCTGGCTGTCAAAAGCCGCACCTTCCAGGTCGCTTTGGGCTTTGACTGCCGTTTGGATACCTGAAATCCACTTCTCCAGAATCAAAGGCAAGGCCCCGCCGTCCAACTTTGATTTTGTGGATAAGTTCTGAATCAACTCTTTGTAGGTAGCCAGGCCTTGCCCCTTGGTTCCAGCAAAACGGCGTTCTGGAGAGAGGTCGGCATCGACGACTGCATAGCCTTTGGCGGTCGCATAGTTGCGGATAGTCTGCAATAAGAAGCTCTTGCCGCTACCGTAGCGGCCAACGATGAACCTGAATGAGGCACCACCGTCTGCTATCAGCTCAATGTCGTTTAAGATTGCAGCAATCTCTTGAGCCCGTCCGACGGTGATGTATTCCAGGCCAACTCGCGGTACCACTCCACCCTTTAGGGAGTTAATCAGGATGTTGGCGATTCGGGTGGGAACCTGGGTGGGAGCGGTTTGGGTGGGGGCCTGTGTCAAGGCTGCTTGAGTTATAAGGTCTGGCGGTGCAGCGGCTTGAGCCGGAGTCTGGGCCGGAGCGGCTTGGGTCATGTCGTCTGTTGCTGGGGCTTGTTCGTCTATGTTCAAATCAATACTCCTTTGATTAGCTCATGGTATTCGGTAAAAACTGTTGGGATGCCTGCTGTGTCCATGATGACATCACCGATGTAGTCGACTGCTTTCTGGTTGATATTATCTAGCAAGACCTCCAGCATAATCTGGTTTTGGTCGGCGAACGTTTTCAAATCCAATGCTGTTAAGCCTTCACCCAATACCAAGGCCAACGCTTGCCGCTCCACAGTATCAAGAGCCTGCTGAAAATCCTGCCAGCCATTGGAGTCTGATGGTAAAGCAGAATCAGCAACCGTGAAGGTCTGGTCTGTCTCTAGGGTATAGCCGGAAGCACCATCGCTTGGCTGAGGCTCCTGGTCAGAGACTGTACTTCGGTCTTGGATGCCAATCTGCTTGGTCATCATTGTGTCAAAGGATTCGGCTGGGTCGGGAACCGTCAGACGGTCTTGGGTATCTAGGGCTTCCTCTCGGATGCGTGATAGATTAGTCGGGTCAACAGTGACGACAGTGCGGTTCTGTTCACGGATGAATCCCTGGACTGCCTGTTCGATTGTCTGCTCAAACTGCTCAAAGGGAATCCCAGCCTTAGTGATACTGAGGCGCTGCAAACCGGGGTTGGCAGTGATTTTGAACCGGTACTTGCTAGCCTGACGCAGGCAGGCTTCGGTTTTCTTCAGCAGATAGCCGACCAACTCCCGCCGGTCACTTCGGTAGACGACAGAATCAACAGTCCATTGCCTGTTCTCGTAGTTGTATATCTCCGCGCTGCTTATCACAACAGTCCGCTCAGCTTGCGCGGTTTTATCCACAAATAAGGCTTTTTGAAAGGGACGCCAATACGACTTGGAACGAAAGCCCAGCCAGAACAAGTCAGCGATATCCATACTAAAACTAGCGCAGAGTTCGCTTAGTGCTCCCAACACGTAAGCCAGACAGCTTTGCATGAGCTCGGCATTGCCATCCAGATAGAACTTCGACTTCGTGACATCATAACTGGACATGCTGTTCCAGACCGCTAGATTGTTCGAGGTCTCAGTAAACAGGGATTGCTCAGGGTAAAACACCGACAGGTCGTTTGCCGCGACAAAATCAGTGAAGCTTATCGGGGGCTGGTAGTAGATGTGGTAGTCCTTCAACCAACGCGGCAGGTAGGAGTCCAGGGCTGGTTCAGCTTGGCGGTAGGTCAGCCAGATATCGAGCAGTTTGGCCAAACCATCCTGCAGGTCACTGACTGCGATGCCATTCAACAGCTCGTAGATATAGAGAAAGATGTAGGAAAGCCAAGTTTGCTGCAGCCGATTGTTGCGGACCTCTGTTCGCCAGCTGAAATAGGTGCGCAGCTGGTCGTAGCCAAGGCGCTGGTAGCAGGGGTAAAGCATCGTCAATGGAACATCGTCGGAGTAGTCGTCGGTGAAGTCCGCCATGAACTGGGCTTGCTTGACGAAGAGTTCCGAATCACGGCGGGAGAAGGGGTCAGCACTGGCCAAGCTGCGCATTTTGTAGAACCGCTCACGAATCGGGTCACTGGCCCGACGGTCAATGGGTTGGGCAGCATATACTGCAGGTCCTGCTGGTACCTGGTCGTAAAATTCGTGGTCGCCAATTGTGACCACGTCAACAAATGAATCGTATTCTATCTCGACATAGTCGTCGTAACTGGAGCTATGAAGTCGTTGTTCTTCCATCTCATCCCCTGTAAAAGCAATAAACAAATCTTAGCATAACACCAAACATTTGTTCTAGGAGTTTGCTGGATGTGCTTGTTTGCATGTTGCCTTAACCTTGCTTGCCTTAGCTGGCCTTACCAGTTTAAGTTTGCCTTAACAGCTTGCCTATCATTATTCGGTTTTGGCTTGGATGATTAGTGAGAGCTGCTCTTGCCACTCGCGCTGGTGTAGCTTGGGTTCACACTTGGACGGCGGAGATGGCTGAGCAGAACCGGTCTGCGAAACGCGATAGGGTCTCCGAGTCATTGTCAGAGAGATGAACATGCAGGGCCCGGCGTCCCAGTTTAGCCAGGGCTGTGAAGTCGGCCCGGGCTTGTACGGCAGCCAGGCCCCCCAGTGTCAGGTTCTCATTGGGAATCACCAGGTCGTCCCGCTCGTCAGAAGAAAGTATCAGGTAGATACCATTATCCGGGCCGCCTTTGTGCAACTGCCCAGTAGAATGCAGATAGCGTGGGCCAATCTCTAAGCAAGACACCACGTTCAAGCGTGAAGCCACCCGGTTACGCATACGCTCCAAGGCCTCTCGTCGACCGTATCCGCGAAATGGGATGAAAGCATTCAGCGAGAAATAATCACCCGGTCTAAACGACCCCAGCAAGACCCGTAATAGCTGGTCGAGGCTCGGCGACTCGGGGTCGCCGCTAGCCTGCAAGCTGGCGAACAAGGCATTGGATAGTCGCAACCCGTACACGAAGCTATCCAAGGGAGGAAACTGGCGATAGACCTCGCTGGCTGGTTCGTCTTGGCCAGTTAAGAATTGTTGAGTGATTAGCTTGGTCAGCTCGACATCCGGTTGGTCGAAGGGGAACACCCCCATCAAGATACCCAGGAAGGCGGTCGCATATTCCCAAAGCACAAAACGGGAGAAGGCCTGGGTGGGGTCGTCGATTGTCGCATGCATCTGAGGTATGCTGGCATCGATGTTGGCAATTGATTCTGCAAAGCCGTCGACTTCTCCAACAGCATAGGTAATCACACAACGGTCAGTATGGGGAACAACCAGGATGCTGGCATCGACCTCGACATTCGGTAGAATGCCGACACCGGCTTTACCCAGTGATTCGGCAATCATCTGCTCAACCCATAAGCCGAATACCTGCCCGGAAGGCGGCAACACCAAAGAGAACTTATCCCGACCAGCCAGATAGGCACCATATAGAAAACAGGCCAGTTGCAGTGCGGGGTTTTCAGCAGTATCTACCGTGCAGGCGGCTTCAGTAATAGCCGCGCCAGCCAGGGCAGCCTGAATGTCGATGCCGACCAACGCCGCCGGAAAGAGAGTCGATACTGTCAGGGCCGAAAAACGCCCCCCGACTCCGGTTTGGGCTGGTAAGACCAGTCGGTAATTGCGTTCTGCGGCGATTTCAGCCAACCTGCTCATGGGGTCGGTTATTGCCACAAAACGGCGGGCTGCAGCGGCACTGCCCAGGTGTCCTGCCACATAATGCCAAACCACCCGCTCTAACATTAAAGGCTCAATGGTCGAACCGGATTTGGATGAGATGATATAAATGGTCCTGGCTGGGTCAGAAGACCCGAGAATGTGGTTGACAAAGACCGGAGAGAGCGAATCCATGGTGCGAAAGGCCACAGCTTGATGGTTGCCAGCAGCTACCTCGTGCAACTTGGTAATGGTCATCGAAGCCTGGGAGGACCCTCCCTGGCCGATTAACACCACAGCATCCAGCCCTTCAGAGCGAATACCCTGGGCTAAGCTGGTGATTTCTTTTGCGGAGAAGGGCGGGTCGGAAGCTAAATGAACCCAGCCTAATCGGCTGCTAGCCTGCTCTTGGATGTCAGGATAGAGTCCGAACAACGAGGAATCAGCCGCGCCCAAACGCGAAGCTGCCTTCAAGGTCAAAAGACGTTGAAGGCAGTCGTTGCAATAATAGTCCTCAGAAGTCATCGGAGAACCTGCGGTAAGAATTACTCCGCCTCCTCGGCGGGTTTGCTTTGTTCGCTGTCATCGTCAGCGTTAGCGGCGGCGGTGTTGGTGTCGTCGCTGCTGTCGGCGGCATCGTCCGAATCGACTGCGTCGTCGTCAGACTCGGTGGTGTCTTCGTCGTTATCGGTGTCGTCAGCATCGTCGTCCGCGTCTCCGTCGTCCGCGTCGTCGTCGGCATCGTCCTCCGACTCGTCGCCGTCCTCGCCATCCTCGTCGTCCTCGACTTCAGCATCCACTTCGTCTTCAGCCAGCTCAGCCGCATCGTCCTCGGCCGCGTCGTCCTCAACAGCATCGCCCTCAGCATCGTCCTCGGTCGCTTCAACCTGTTGAGTCTCGGCGTCTTCCGCTGCCTCTGCGGCGCGGGCACGCCGGCTGCGTAGGCCACGCCGACGGGTAGAGGTGGACGCGGTCTCATCCTCATTAGCTTTTTTCTTCTTGCTAACCGGCTCTTGCACCAGCTCCATGATTACCACGATAGCGTCGTCGCCACGGCGTTTGCCCAGCTTCAGGATGCGGGTGTAACCACCCTCGCGGCCTTCGAAGAGGCCTTGCTCGACCTTGGCGAATATCTCAGCGACCAGGTCTTTGTTGCCCAATTTGGCAATTGCCAGACGGCGGGAGTGCACATCGCCACGTTTGGCCCAGGTGACTACCCGGTCAACGTCGCCGCGAATCTCTTTGGCCCGCTCCAGGGTGGTCTTGATACGGTCGTAAGTGAAGATACTGACGACCAGGTTCTTTTTGATGGCTTTAGTGTGGCTGGCATCGGTGCCCAGCTTACGGCCACGTTTGTAATGTCGCATCGGCTGCTCCTCCTATTGCTTCAGGTCGAGGTCCATGGAGTGCAGTTTCTCTTTGACTTCCTCGATGGACTTGGCTCCGAAGTTGCGGATGTTCAACAGGTCGTTCTCCGAGAAATCGACTAACTGACGCACGGAATGAATCCCCGCCCGCTTCAGACAGTTGTATGAACGTACGGACAAATCCAGGTCCTCGACCTGCTTGTCCAAGTCTCCGCTGCCAACGGCATCGTCGGAGGTAAAAATGGTCGCGCTTTCGGTCTTCTCCCCATCACCGACTAAGGCTGTGAAGGCATCCATGTGCTGCTGAATGATATCAGCCGCCCGCAAAACTGCCTCCAGTGGGGTAATCGCACCGTTCGTCTCGACTTCCAGGACCAGCCTGTCGTAGTCGGTGCGTTGGCCGACACGGGTGTCTTCGACGTTTAAAGTGCAACGACGAACTGGGGAGAAAAGCGAGTCCACCGGCACTAAGCCGATTGGGTCATCGGGGCGCTTGTTCTGCTCCGCGGTAATATAACCGCGGCCGACGCCGATGCGGATGCTCATGTCTAGGCGGCCGCCTTCAGCTAGGGTGGCAATCACGTGGTCGGTGTTAACCAGGTTGAATTCTGCCGGAACCTGCAGGTCACCGCCAGTAACGACCATCGGGCCAACTGCGGATAAGGTCGCCGTAGCTTCTTCTCCAGTGCCTAAGGGTGAAAAGACCAGGCCCTTGATATTCAAGACGATATCTGTGACGTCCTCGATGATTCCCTCGATGGCGGAGAACTCGTGCAACACGCCTTCGATGATAATCGAGGTCGCTGCCGCACCCTCCAGGGATGAGAGCAGCACGCGGCGCATGCTATTGCCTAAAGTCTGACCGTAACCACGCTCCAAGGGTTCAACCTCGAAGCGCGCCATGGTATCACTGACGCGTTCAACGGTAACTACCGGTCGCATGAACTTTGTCATCGTATTCGCTCCTAACCGGTCTGACTATTTCGAGTAAAGCTCGACGATGAGCTGCTCGCGGATATCCATGTCTATTTGGTCTCGTGCGGGAAGGTTGAGTACTGACCCCTGCAGTTTGTCGATATCGACCTCTAGCCACTGCGGTACTTCAGTCTTCTCGTTGGAGATTAGAGCAGACTTGATGACCAGCAGGTCACGGGCGTTAGGAGCGATAGCAATCAGGTCTCCGGCCTTGACCCGAAATGACGGGATGTCAGTACGGTGTCCGTTGACGTGTACATGTCCATGACGCACCTGTTGACGGGCTTCGTCGCGGGATTTGGCAAATCCCAGGCGGTAGACCACATTGTCCAAGCGGGATTCCAACAACCTCAGCAGGTTGTCACCGGTCACGCCATGTTGGCGGTTGGCCAGCTCGTAGTAACCGCGGAATTGCTTTTCTAGCAGCCCATAGATACGCTTGGTCTTTTGCTTCTCGCGCAACTGAATGCGGTATTCGCTTTCGCGCGGACGCTTTTTGCCAGCATCTCCAGGTGGAAAACTGCGCCGTTCAAAAGCGCATTTATCGGTGTAGCAGCGATCTCCCTTTAAGAAGAGCTTACATCCTTCACGGCGACAGAGCCTACAGTCTGCGCCTGTATATCTAGCCATATTATGCTTCCTTTCGAGATCTGCGCTACACGCGACGACGCTTGCGCTGTCGGACCCCGTTGTGGGGGATCGGTGTGCAATCCTGAATGCTGGCAATCTCCAGCCCGGCCGCTTGTAGCGCCCGAAAAGCTGTATCGCGGCCAGACCCTGGCCCCTTGATGAAGACCGAAACCCGCCTCAGGCCATGCTCCATGGCAATCTTGGCAGCAGCTTCGGCTGCCATTTGGGCAGCATAAGGGGTGGATTTACGCGATCCCTTGAAACCGACGGTACCAGCGCTCTGCCATGTGATGACATTGCCGGACGGGTCGGTCAGGGAGATGATTGTGTTGTTGAAGGTTGATTTGATATGAGCGGCACCCACTGCGATGTTCTTGCGCTCAGAGCGCTTGATGCGGGTGCGGGTCTGTTTCTTGGCAGCCATTACTTCTTCTTGCCTCCTATCTGTTTACGAGGACCTTTGCGCGTCCGGGCGTTGGTATGGGTACGTTGTCCGCGTACCGGTAATCCACGACGATGACGCAGCCCTCGATAGGAGCCAATCTCCATCAGGCGCTTGATGTTCTGCGAAACCTCACGGCGCAGGTCGCCCTCAATCTGGAGATTCTTATCAATGTAGTCACGCAGAGCAACAGTCTCTGCTTCGGATAGGTCTCTTACACGGATGTCCGGGTCAACCCCGGTTGCTTCAAGTATCTTAGTAGAGGTGGTCAACCCAATACCATAGATATAAGTGAGCCCGATCTCGACGCGTTTGTCACGCGGCAGATCGACGCCGGCGATACGTGCCACTAGCACTCCTCCTTAACCTTGGCGCTGTTTATGCCTGGGATTCTCGCAAATCACCAAAACCCGGCCATGGCGCCGAATGATTTTGCATTTATCGCACATTTTTTTGACCGAAGGTCGAACCTTCATCGATGATCCCTTCAGTTGTGAGTTACTTCTTCTATCTATGACGCCGCAGCCGCTGGCGTTGAGTTGGTACTGGGTGGTCACTGGTCTTTATTGGCTTTGACTGGCTTTTACTGGATAAAAGCTGGCTTTGATTGTTAGTCGCTGGCTGGTTTAAAGCCAATGCTCACTTAAAGCCAACACTTACTTAAAGCCAATGCTCACTTGAAGCGGTAGGTGATTCGTCCCCGGTTTAAGTCATAGGGAGAAAGCTCAACGGTTACCCGATCTCCCGGTAGGATGCGGATGTAGTGCATACGTATCTTTCCCGAGATAGTAGCCAGAACCATATGGCCGTTCTCCAACTGAACCCTGAACATAGCATTAGGGAGCGGTTCGACGACCGTACCCTCCATTTCAATGGCATTCTCTTTGACCAAAAAGACCGTTTCTTTCTAAAGGCACGAAAAACCAGTCGCTTACAGAAAAGTGACAGTCAGTAATAATAACCTAGCCTCACTGCGGATTCAAGTAAAAATGTGGAGAAGAC
>JAIRQI010000070.1 GCA_031256575.1 Coriobacteriales bacterium | reverse complement strand
CTGATTGCCCAACTGGCGACCTTGCATGCTCCTGACGAGGTCAAGCTGGTCTTCTTTGGCGACCCTCAGCAAGAAGACCAGTGGAGCTTCGTTAAGGCTCTACCGCATATCTTTGATGTTGGTAAGCAATTTCGCTTTCTGGCCACCACCGCCAGTGAGGCAGCCGAGCTGTCACTCAGGTTGGAGCGGGAGTTGAATGCCCGCAAGAGCGAATCTGGTACCGAGCTGGCTGGTGATTATGGCAGCTATTATGTAATCATCGTGGCCAACCCGGCTTTGGCTAAGACAACCGACATCCTAGATTCGGTCAATGCCTTGCGCAGCAATCGTGGCTTCTCGGTCCTGACCTTTGCTGAAGAGCTGCGTGAACTGCCAAAAGAGTGTACAAGCATCATCAACTTGGAGGGTGTTGAGGGGGTCATCTACGACCCCAAAGACAGCTCTGGCAAAAGAACCGCCTTCACCTCAGATATCTCACTAGACTCAGTGGTAGCTCAGCGTTTTGCTGAACGTTTGGCCAGTGTTGAGCTGGATGACATCTCGGCCGACAGCGCAATGCCAAGCTCACTTGGTTTTCTGGAGATGTTCGAAGTCGGCAAGGTTGAGCACCTGAACGTACGTAACCGTTGGGCAGAAAGCAATCCGACCCGCAGCCTGGCAGTTCCTCTGGGTATCGACCCCTTGGGACAGTTATCTATTCTTGATGCCCATGAAGATGCTCATGGTCCTCATGGCTTGTTTGCTGGTATGACCGGCTCTGGTAAGTCGGAGACCATCATCACTTACATTCTTTCGCTCTCGGTGAATTTTCGGCCAGACGAGGTCGCTTTTGTACTAATCGACTACAAGGGCGGTGGTTTAGCGGGGGCTTTCGACAACCCCCGTGCCCGTCTCCCCCATCTCTCCGGAACCATCACGAACTTGGATGGGGCTGCCATAGCCCGTTCATTAATATCCATCCAATCCGAGTTAAAGCGGCGTCAGGCTATGTTCAACCAGGCCCGCGACATGACTTCTGCCGGTACCATGGATATTTACAAGTACCAGGAGCTTTACCGTAAGGGAGTGGTCGACGAGGCCTGCCCCCATCTATTCATCATCGCTGACGAGTTTGCTGAGTTGAAGGCCCAACAGCCCGAGTTCATGGACCAGCTGATTTCTGCAGCCCGTATCGGCCGCTCGCTAGGGGTGCATCTGTTGCTTGCGACCCAGAAGCCTTCTGGTGTGGTCAATGACCAGATCTGGTCGAATGCCCGCTTCAAGGTCTGCCTGAAAGTTGCCGATGCTGCAGACTCGCGCGAGATGCTGCGCCGTCCAGATGCCGCTGAGATTACCGCTGCTGGCCGTTATTACCTGCAGGTCGGCTATAACGAGTACTTTGCCTTAGGCCAATCGGCCTACAGCGGCTCGACATACCGGCCGAGTGAGCATTATGAGAAAAAGACTGATGATTCGGTGGTCTTGGTCTCGATGACTGGACGGCCGATTGCCAGTGTTGCTCCTCCCAAGCAGCAGTTGCAAGACACCAAGACCCCTGAAGCTGTGGCAGTTTTGGACCATCTGGTTCAGATTGCCGCAAACGAAAACCTCAGTGCTCCTCGGCTCTGGCTGGACCCGATTTCGGTAGACCTGACCTTCAACGAGCTCTTCAACAGCTTTCCTGAAGCTATGCAGAATGACGACCCCTTTGCCTTAGCCCCATTGGTTGGCCAGTATGACGATCCCTTCACCCAGTCCCAGCATCTGCTGCGCCTGCCCCTCTCTGAAGAGGGAAATGCCTTGATTTACGGCGCTGCTGGGTCTGGTAAGTCGACACTGCTGACAGCCATGCTCTACTCACTGATTCGCGACCATCCCCCAGAATCACTCAACGCCTATATCCTTGACTTCGGTGCGGAGACTCTAGGAGCTTTTCGGTCTGCTCCGCAAATCGGCGATATCGTCTTCACCGGAGATGAGGAGAAGGTCGTGAACCTGCTACGCTTGTTGGCTGCTGAGATTGAAGAGAGGCGCAAAAAGCTCGCTTCATTCGGAGGCTCGCTGGAGCTTTACAACAAGGCAGCCAACAGCTTGTCGGAGCGTTTGCCCTTCATAGTTGTGGCTATCAATAACTACGACATCTTTCCTGAGCTCTACGAGCGCTACCTGGATGACCTGCACAAACTGACTCGCGATGGCACCCGCTACGGTATCTATTTCGTGCTGACCTGTACTCGGTCGGGATCGTTGAACTACCGCATGCTGCCAAATTTCAAGCAGAAGCTGGCTATGAAACTGAACACCTCCGATGAGTACATCAGCATCTTTGGGTCGCTGAGAGACATCGTGATTCCGGATGCCTACGCCCGCGGCTTGATTAAGCGGGAGCGGGTGTTCGAGTTCCAGACCGCCCTGCTGAACGCTGACGAAGAGGTCAGCGAGTTCGAGGCGATTACTGCGACAGTCAGCCAGCTGGGCCTGAGCTCCGACGGGGCTCGCGCCAAGGCCATTCCCTCGCTACCAGAAAGCGTGACTGCCCAGTTGTTGAGCTCTTATGGAGTGTCTCGGACAGCAGTGCCAGTGGGCATCAGTAAGGATAAGTTCACACTGGCGACCCAAAACTTCCGGCGGGCTCCGATTTTCATGATTACCGGTGATGATGAGGAGAAGCAAGTGCTTTTTGCGGAACCGTTCATCGATGTGCTAGGAAAGATTGAGAACGCCCGGGTCACTGTACTGGATGCTGATTTCATGGTTGCTCCATCTCAGCTGACCATGCACGACGGCTTGACAATTCTACAGGAAGCCAGTGCAATCAACGCCTTCATTAAGGAGTTTTTTGCTGAGCCTGCAGCTGGAGTTGAGGATGCGGGTGCGACTGCCAGCACAGCGGAAGGTGCAGGTGCAGGTGCAGGTGCAGATGCAGATGCGAGCACATCTGCTAGCACAGCAGAGGGTGCTGGCGCAGCTGAGGCTGCGAGCATAGCTGCTAGCACAGCAGAGGGTGAAGCCGCAGACAGCCAAGCCTCTGACCAGCTCCCTGAACTGGACAAACACGATGACTACCTGGTAATCATCTCAATGCGTGGTTTCATGGATGGTCTGGACAATGTTGCTCGTCCGCTGATAGATAACTTCATGCGTAGCGGAGGTTACCGAGATATCGGTGGGTTGGTTGTCAGTGGCGACCCCTCGCGCTTCTCCTCATTTAACTACGAAGGCTGGTACCGCGAATTTACCTCGTTCAGCAATGGGGTATGGATGAGTGGTGGTATCTCTGCGCAGAGCACTCTGAAAGTCACCCGCTCTCTACAGGAGTTTCGTGACCAGATAGCCGATTCGTTCGCCTGGTTCATCGACCGCGGCAATCCAGTATTAATCAAGCATGCCAAAAGCTAGTGATGGTGGAAAGAGCGCGAGTCATTTCACAGCTATCCCAAGAGCTTCAATTAACATCTCATCAAAGGTTGCATACCTTGCAATGAATGACATGCTGCCCCTGTCGAGATCGTAATAATCTCCTGAAAGGGTATCCAGACAGTACAACGATAGATCATTGTGGCCTAAGAAAATTAAACCTGTGTCTTCCTCTGATGTCTGCCACATAGTGTTCATTTCGTAGACATTGTCTGTACGCTCAGGTGAAATGCCATAGATATACAGACTATTATGATTGAAACCATTTGCTATTTGCATCAATTCTATATATTGTTCCATGGTTTCACTTTCAACTGAATAATTACTGTTCAACCAAGCATTGAAAAACTCTATATCAGTTTCAACACAGCATGTAAGCTCCTTGTAGCCAACCTGTATCTTCCTGTCGTTTACTCTAGCAACCTTCTCACGTATCAGTGCGTTCATGACTCCCTCTTTTCTATGGAGCTGTATGAATCCTAGTGTCTATATTGCCATAAGGAAACGGCCATGGCACAGTTTCTGATTCACCAATACCTAAGCCTCGAGTGTATGTTCTTTGATGGTTATTGATTGTAAAATGGTACGGTTTGTTTTGTATCAAAATCAGGTTGTCAAGGTCGTTTGTTCCACCATCGTCTAGTGGAAGTATGTGATGTACTGAATAGCCTTCTGGTACTTCTCCTCCTCTTATTGATGCTATACCCTCATCGCTTAAGCCAGCATTTCGTAGTGATGCGTCGTCAAGACTATTTAGCTCATGTAGAAACTGGTCTCTAACTGAATTGTTGAACTCACTTCTTAACCGTGCTGCTTCAGCCGGATCCCTCTTCGTATAGTTGATCTCCTCTGTCCGACAGTTCGGGATTTCGGAGTCCTCGCCATACAACCGTCCCGTGAAGGTCTGATCTACAGGCGGTCGCGAATAGAACCCGCTCAGATTGTAGACCTGGTCGAGCCTTTCTGCTCCAAGTCCGAAGCCGATGCCAGCAGCGGTGCCGGCCACCAGCCCGATGGTATTGGCTACTGTCTCGCTGGCCCCGAAGTATAACGCGGCCTCCCGGGCCCCGGAGCCGACCAGTGTACCGGCTGCAATAGAGCCTACAGTTTTTGCGCCGTACACGCCGACGGCCCTGGCGACCGATGTCCCAGCAGTGGTAGCAGCCGAAGCTGCTGAGACAACCCCTGCTGCCAGCGAGACGACCGCGGTCGAGGCGATCGCTACCGCCCCGAAGGTGTCCCAGGCCTGCTGCTTGCCTTCCTGCCCGAAGGCAGCGGCGAAGATGGTGTCGCGGATTGGGTTTGTTGCCGTTGTCCAGTAGTTGCCGTTCGCTCCGTAGTAGATGTTCTCACCGGCTTCACACATATTGGAGAAGCCATATGTCATGGCTGCGCCGCCGGCGATCACGCCTGCCACCACGAAGGGGGTGGCCATACCGGCGGTCAGTATGATGCAGGCTGCGCCACCGATCACCACCAGGGTTCCCATGATGAAGTCGAAGACGCCTTGCTCTAGCCGCTCTTGGGCCCA
>JAIRQI010000033.1 GCA_031256575.1 Coriobacteriales bacterium | reverse complement strand
ACATCCGCTCTGCTTGACAGCTGGCCTGGTACCGCGTCGCGCTCCCCCTGGCCGCGTAGGTCGATGACAGTGTGTACCTGCCAATCAATTAGAACCTGCTCATCTGCGGGGAGCAATTGTTCAAAGCACTCGCCACGTAGCAGGCGGTCTGAGGTCTGTTGCCCGTTTGCTGTGGTATAGCCAGCTAAGGTCCTGGTGTTATACAGGGCTGTGAAAGGAAGTCTGGTCTGCTCAGTCATAGCTCGCTCTTTCTAGTAAATCAGATACAGGGATAGAGGCTTAAAGAGGTCAGGGGTTTATCTAGGTCAGAGGCTTCAGGGCCAGGTGCTTTTCTTGGTCGGAGGCTTATCGAGGTCGAGTGCCTTCCTAATTCGGAAGCTTCAGGGCCAAGTAAATTCTCGGTCGGAGGCTTCAGGGTCAAGTTCATGCAGGTCAAATGCTGTTCAGAGCCTGTTGAAGGTCGGCGATGATATCGACGATGTTCTCGATGCCGATGGAAAGCCGGATTGTCGTCGGAGTGATTCCGCCAGCGTACAGCTCTGCCTCAGTCATTTGGGAGTGCGTGGTGGACGCGGGGTGAATTACCAGCGACTTGACATCCGCCACATTGGCTAACAGCGAAAAGAGCTGCAGCGCCTCAGTGAAGCGTTTGGCCTGGTCAAGACTTCCGTTGATTTCAATGGAGAAAATCGAACCGGCGCCATTCGGAAAGTAGCGTTGATAGAGGGCGTGGTCTCGATGGCTGGCGATGCTCGGGTGGTTGACCTTGCGAATCTGCGGCTGCTTGCTCAACCATTCGACAACGGCAATAGCGTTTGCTACATGGCGTTCTACTCTTAGGGATAAGGTCTCCAGCCCTTGAATGAATAGCCAAGCATGGAACGGTGACAAGACGCTACCAGTGTCGCGCAACAAGGTCAGCCGGGCTTTCTGGATATAAGCCTGATTACCCGACAAGTCCGTGAAGACTACTCCATGATAACCGGGATGCGGCTCCGACAGCCCAGGAAACTTGCCGCTAGCTGCCCAATCGAAGTGTCCGCCGTCGACAATAACCCCTCCCAGTGAAGTACCGTGGCCGCCAATGAACTTGGTCGCGGAGTGAATGACGATATCCGCTCCCCGCTCTAGGGGCCGAAGCAAGAAAGGGGTGGCAAAGGTATTATCCACAATTAAAGGAATACCTTGGGCGTGGGCAATTTCTGCCAAAGCTTCAATGTCGACGATATCTGAATTGGGGTTACCCAATGATTCCACGAAGATTAGCTTGGTGTTCGGCTGTATTGCCGCTGCTACCTGGTCATGCTGGGAGGCATCAACGAAGGTGCAGCCGATGCCGGACTCCTTCAAGGTGTGCTCGAAGAGGTTGTAGGAACCACCGTAGATGGAGGTATCAGAAACAATGTGGTCGCCAGCGCGGGTGATATTCTGCACGGCATAGGCGGTTGCCGCCGAACCAGAGGCCAAAGCTAGGGCTGCGACTCCGCTTTCGAGAGCGGCTATTCGACGCTCGAAGATATCGTTGGTGGGATTGCCCAGGCGGGTGTAGATAAAACCGGGGTCGCTTAAGTCGAAACGGTCCGCAGCAACCTCAGACGACGGAAAGACGTAAGAGGTCGTCTGGTAGATGGGCACAGCTCGAGCTCCCGTTGCTGAATCTGCGGATTCTTGTCCGATGTGTACCTGCTTGGTCTCAAAGGCCCATTTTGATGTGTCTTTCATGTTTGCTCCTTCTTGCTAACTACCGTTACTCGGCTCACTCTGTCTGGCTACTCCACCTGGTTACCTGCCGTTTTGGCAGCTCACTCTGGTTGCTCCTTCTGGCTGGTTGCGGTTTCAAGGTTGCTCTTCACCCACTTAACCCCGCGTCGCGCAACGAAAAAACCATTCCCGCTCAGCCTCGCGCTTCACTGATTGTTCCTCCCGCTATCAGCTGGTCGCCTTGATAGCAGACCAGCGCTTGACCTGGGGTAAGTGCTTTCTGCGACTCGTAGAACTGGACTTCCCATCGTCCATCGTCAAACATCACCAAGCGAGCCGGAGCAGCAATAGAGCGGTAGCGGTACTTGGCCTGGACCTCCATCACTGGTTGAAGCTCCTGCAGAACCGGCGACGTGAAACCTCGCAGCAAAGCCTTCTTGTGTAAAAGCTCGTTTTCCTCTCCGACTGTAACGCGCTTGGTATCCGCGTCAATCTGGGTAACGTAGAGTGGATGTCCGACTGCAATGCCTAGTCCCCGCCGCTGCCCAATGGTGAAATCGCTTATCCCTTGATGATAACCTAGCACGTTACCTGCTGAGTCGACAATCTCACCAGAACTGTCTGCCAGAGCCAAATGCTCCGCATTGTGCTGGTTGAGGTTGCAGTCGGCGCAGTATGCGCGTCCTCCTACGTGGCTGTCGCTTGTGCTGTGCTCGCTAGAATTGTTGCCAGCACTGCATTCGTGCGAACTGTAACTACCAGCATGCTCCCTATTGTCCAGCTCCTGGTTATCTTCTGCGCTGCTCACCCTTTTGAGAAAGCTCTGGTAATCATCTTCGATAAAGCAGATGTCCTGGCTGTCCTCCCGCTCAGCAGTCGGCAGGCCAGCATCCAGGGCAATCTGGCGCACCTGGTCTTTACTCAGCTCGCCTAATGGAAAGCTGACAAAAGCCAGGTCGGACTGGCTTAGTTGGTAAAGCACATAGCTCTGGTCCTTGTCGGGCAAACTGGCTTTCAGCAAACGGTAGACCTGCCGCTCGACATCCCAGCTGGTTCGCGCGTAATGACCGGTCACCAAGCACTGAAACCCTGCCTGACGAGCTGCCGCCAGCAAGGCGCCAAACTTCAGCTGCCGGTTGCAGTCGATACAGGGATTCGGAGTCTCACCACGGCGATAAGCAGCAACGAAAGGCATAATGACCTGTTCGGTAAATAATGTGGAGAAGTCCCAGACCTGGTGCTCGATGCCCAAATGGGCACAGACCTGAGCAGCGTCGTTGATAGCAGCGTGGTCGAGAGCGGAGTACTTTATCACTGCGTTATTTGCGCAGCAGCTCGTTTCGCTCCATGCAGTATCGCTATGTAGCCGCATCGTCACGCCTACACATTGATAACCAGCCTGCTGCATCAGCAGTGCAGCAACAGAGGAGTCTACTCCCCCACTCATGGCTATAAGTGCACGGGGCATATTACCCTTTCATCCTTAAACAGTGATTCCGGAGCGGCTTACCTACTCGCCCAACCCATCGGTTTGGCGGCACACTCGCAACCACTCACCTACTGCGAGCACGACGGCTTAACAACCAACCTCACCTACCCGGCAGCCAGCTCCCCGGCGATGCGGTTGGTAGCGACCTGGGCATCCATACTGACCCGCTCGACATCGATAGTCGGCCAGGTGCCATCACGATAAAGCACCTGTCCATCAACCATGGTCAGGACAACATCGGAACCCTGAGCCGCAAAGACCAGGTTGCTGAGTTGCGAGCTGACCGGCTTCATCCACGGTACATCGGTGTCCAAGACTACCAGGTCAGCCCGCTTACCGACGGTGATTTCTCCACAATCATCACGCCCTTGAGCCTGAGCACCGTTGATAGTGGCAGCTTGCATCACCTCGGCTGGGGTAATCACAGTCGGGTCACCTGCGGCAGCTTTGTAGACAGTGGCCAGCAGATAGATGTCTTTGAACATGTTGTGATTGTTGTTTGAAGCCGGACCGTCGGTACCGATACCGATATTCACTCCAGTCGCAATCATCTCTGGCAAAGGAGCAAAGCCGCTGGCCAGCTTGAGATTACTGGCCGGATTAGCTGCGATTGTCACTCCGTTGCGGGCAAAAATCTGCCAGTCCTCCGGTTCAGCCCAGACGGCATGAGCAGCAGTACAAGGTTGCCTAAAGAAGCCTAAGCTCTCGAAATATGCAGCTGGAGTCAGACCAGCGCGCCTATCTTTGCACTCCTGATGCTCCAGAGCAGTCTCCGAGATGTGTATCTGGGTACCCACCCCCAGCTCAACAGCTTGCTCGCCGACCGCTTGAACCACCTGCGGGTTGGAAATGTACTCCGAATGGATATTCAAATCGATACGCAAACGACCATCACAAGCGCCATGGAATTCCTGCACATAACGGCGGTTGCTTTGCTCCTCCGGTAGGTCTTCGAACTTGACATCCGGGTCAAAGACCATCAAAGCCGGGCAGATGTTGGCTTTGATACCACTTTCCCGAACAGCTTGAATGCGCTCGTCGGTAAAGAAATACATGTCGGAATAACTGACGACCCCAAAGCGCAGCATCTCGGCAATCGCCAACAGCGAGCCAGTGTAATCGTCCTCAGCGACCATCTTGCCTTCGAAAGGAAAAATCTTGTTGTACAACCAGTCCTGCAGGCTCAGACTCTCAGCATAGCCGCGCAGCAGCGACATCGGAGCGTGTGCGTGAATATTGTAAAGACCGGGAATCAGCAGCTTGCCGCGACCGTCGTAGACCTCTCCATACAGCGCCATGTTAGCAGGAGCAACCGTATCCAGGTAGGCAATGCGTTGGTCGACCACCCCTACATAAGCACGTTCAATCCCCATGCTCGGGGTGAGGTATTCAATATCTTTAAAAAGCATACGAGCTCCCTTCTCCTACTACTTTTTAAGCTACTCTACTAACAACACTTAGCTACTAAGCAAGCCCAAACTGGGGATAAAACCTCGATAGCTCAGCTTCAGCTTGCAGTTTTCGTGACCCGAAAAGCCAACCAGCAAAGCTATAGTCTTCCAAGCTTTTGCCAGTCTCGCGAACCTCAACTTACCAAGCGGCAACACAACCTACACCAACCTGATGAACCGCCGTTTGCCAGCCTTCAGTACAGCGTTCTGCAGGCGCTCAACGGCTAGTTGGTATTCACCCGGAGTCAGCACCTGGCTGTCTACCTGTACCCCGCCTCCATCAATCAAACGCCGGGCTTCGCTGGCAGAAGAAGCAAACCCAATCTCAGCTAAGACTCCCGGTAGATAGACCTGGCCTTCGGCATCTACAGCCAAATCCACGGATATCTCATCAATTTCTGCTGGTGTCTCATGTTGCTTGAAGACCCGGTCGAACTCTGCTTCAGCCTCGGTCGCTGCAGCCTCAGAATGATAGGCCGTGACGATATTGGCCGCTAACAGCCGCTTTAAGGCATTGGGATGCAGCTTTTCACTCTGCCAGTCGGCAATCAACTGCTCGCTCTTATCCACATCAAAAGTCGAAGCCAAGAACAGGTAGCGCGGCATGATGGCATCGGGAATGCTCATCACCTTGCCGAACATATCGCTGGGGCTTTCGGTAATGCCGATGTAGTTTCCGTAACTCTTAGACATCTTTTGCACACCGTCAGTGCCCTCCAGGAGGGGCAGGGTCAGACAGGCTTGGGGCTCCATGCCCAGTTTCTCCATCAGCTCGCGGCCGGCCAGCAGGTTAAAGAGCTGGTCGGTACCGCCCATCTCAACGTCGGCGCGGATGGCTACCGAGTCGTAAGCCTGCATCAGCGGGTATAGGAACTCGTGCAGTGAGATTGGTTGCTGGTTGGTGTAACGGCTGGCAAAGTCGTCGCGCTCCAGAATGCGGGCTACCGTGAACTGGGCGGCCAGCTTCAAAATGTCAGCCATTTGCAACGGGCCCAGCCAGTCATTGTTCCAGGTCAGCTCGGTCTTCTCGGGGTCAAGTATGCGAAAAGCCTGCTCGACATAGGTCTCAGCGTTGACGGCAATCTCTTCTGGGGTGAGAGGTGGGCGCGTGGAATTACGTCCGGAGGGGTCGCCAATCAGGGCGGTGCCATTGCCGATAATCAGCACCACGGTGTGGCCGAGGTCCTGAAACTGACGCAGCTTACGCAAGGGTACGGCATGGCCCAGGTGCAGGTCGGGAGCCGTGGGGTCGACTCCTAGTTTAATGCGCAAAGGCTGGCCACGGTCTAGCTTCTCAACCAGAGCCGCTTCGGGTACGATGGTAGCTCCCCCACTCTTGATGATGTGTAGTTGTTCTGAACTTGGACGCACGTGATTCTCCTTCTCTATACCAGCCTACAATCAGGCCAGTGTATCGGACGGATTGTATAGACAACAGACGACTATAATATCGCTATTGTATCAAGCAGACAAAGATGGAGGTATCATGAAGGTTTTGGTGGTGGGTGGAGCCGGCTACATCGGGTCACATACCTCATATGAGTTGATCCGCGGTGGCCATGAGGTGGTAGTGCTAGACAACCTGAGCACTGGTCGCTTCGCTAACGTTCACCCGGCAGCCCGTTTTTACACCGCTGACATCCGTGACCGCGAGGCGATACACCAGGTTTTCGCTGCTGAGACTGCATATGGCGCCTTCGATGTCGTCATGCATTTTGCCGCCAAGCTGGTTGTCGAAGAGAGCCTCTGCCAACCGCTCGCATACTACCAGAACAACGTCGAGGGCCTGCGCCTGCTGCTCGATGTGATGGTCGAATTCCAAGCCCGGCGCCTGGTTTTCTCCTCATCGGCGGCAGTTTATGGGCAGACTACCACCTCACTCTGCCGCGAAGACGACCCTACCCTACCAATCAATCCTTATGGTGAGACTAAACTGGCCGCTGAACGGATGATCCACTGGGTAGCTCAGGCGCATAGCATGCAATACTGCATTTTGCGTTACTTTAACGTAGCTGGAGCCGATGCCAGTCTGCGCATCGGTCTGGACAAGGACCAGCTGACCTGGCTGGTGCCGTTGATCATGCAGACTGCTTTAGGGCAACGGGATAAGTTCATGGTTTTCGGCTCAGATTATGACACTCCCGATGGAACTTGTATTCGCGACTACATTCATGTCACTGACTTGGCAGAGGCTCATCTCTTGGGAGCTCACTACCTAATGATGGGTGACCAGTCGCTGACTGCCAACCTAGGCAGCGGTAGTGGATACTCGGTACTGCAGGTACTGCAAGCAGCACTGGAGCTGTTCGATTTTCCCTATGAGTTCGCAGACCGTCGCCCAGGTGACCCAGCACGCCTAGTCGCTGATACCTCCCGTGCTCGAACAGTTCTAGGATGGCAGCCGCAGCTAGATCTACGCACCATGCTGGAAAGCGATTATAGCTACCGCAAAACGTTGCTTGGTCAAGCAGAGGCTGGTGGAACAACAATGCCGTGACCTGTATCGAATGACCGAATACACGCTAAAAGATTAACCCTGTCTAGTCCGGCTATATAACGCTCCTCTTGCCATATCGCAGGGAGATAAAAGGTTCGATGTAACAACTGAGGTACAGCAGTAGAGAGCTATACCTCAGTTATTAGTCTTAATGCTTGAAGCAAGGTGCAGACTTTAAGGCACCGGTGGAGTGGGTGGTTTGGTACCACCTCCATCACCGCCGCTGCCGCCGCTGCCTCCGCCTGGGTCCAAGGTGCCTCCCCCACTGCCGTCACCGGGATCGGTGGGCTTGGTGCCATCTCCATTATCTACTGGCGGTTTGACATCTTCAACCTTGCCCGGATAGCTGTTGGGGTCTTTGGGATCGGTGCCGGCTTGTATCTCATCCCAGTCTGAGAAGGTATCCCCATCGCTATCGGTAGTCTTCAGCTTGTAGACCTCCCGCTCTTCGGGGGTCATGAAGTCTCCGTTGCTGCGGTATTGGGGAGCCGGCGCATACTGAAACTCCTCAGCCGGCCTGTCGCCCAAAGCCCGCACCATGAAAGACCGCCAGATTGGCGCAGCCACCTGACCGCCTTCATTGCGGGACATGAATTCCAGGTTATCACGGTTGCCAACCCAGACAGCAGTACAGAGTTGGGGAGTAAAACCGACGAACCAGGCATCGGTCCAGTTCTCCGAGGTACCAGTCTTACCAGCGATGTCGCGGCCGCTGATTGCTCCATAGGTGCCAGTGCCGTATTGCACTACTCCACGTAAAACATTGACAGCAGCATAGGCTACTTCAGGAGTCAGCACCTGCTCGTTTTCTGGCACATGCTCATGAAGCACCGTGCCGTTACGGTCGACGATGCGGATGATTGAGGTCGGTTTGTTGTGAATACCGTCGGTCGCCAGCGTGCCCACTGCAGAAGCCATCTCCAACGTACAGACCCCTTCACTGCCTAGCACAATCGAGTTAAAGGGGCGGATATCTGAGGTGATACCCATCCGTTTGGCGACATCGACAATAGAATCGGGCCCGATGGTCCGGACCACCCGCACATAAGCGGTATTGGATGAATACCAGGTAGCCTGGGCCAAGGTCAGGTTGCCCATACTGGAACCGCCATAGTTGGCTACCCGCCAGTCACCGAGCTGGATAGGTGAGTCTCCGGAGACCATGGTCTGCGGGCTATATCCCTTCTCCAGGCAGGCTACCAAGCCAAAGACCTTGAAGCTGGACCCGGCAGAACGACGCATCTGCCAGCAGGTGTTGAACTGGTCCTCATAGTAGTCTTTGCCTCCGCGCATACAGAGAATGTATCCGGTATTCGGGTCAACACAGGTGATTGAGACCTCAAAGCCATCTGGCAGGGTGGCCTCCCGCTCGATACAGACATCCTCGGCCCATTGCTGGTAGTTCAAGTCTATGGAGGTGTAGACATCCAGTCCACCCCGGAAGATGACATCAGTAGACAAAAGGCTCATCAACTCCTTGCGCACGTAAGAGGTGGCGTAAGGTGCCAGATAGATGCCGTCTACAGTACGTTTTGATAAAACCAGTTCTATCTCAGTGGCTTTGGCGGTATTCAGCTCGTCCTCATTTATGTAGCCGTTGACATACATCCGGTCGAGCACGATATTTCGCCGTCGCAGGGCATTTTCAGGATAATTGACCGGGTTGTTGTACTCGGGACTTTGGGGAATCCCGCAGATTAAAGCAGCTTCGACCAGACTCAGGTCGGCTGCATCCTTTGAGAAATAGTGCTGGGCTGCAGACTGGATACCCCAACACCCGTCACCGAAATTGATGGTGTTCAGATACATCATCAAGATCTCTTCTTTGGTGTAGAGCTCTTCTAACTGTTGAGCCAATACCGCCTCGCGAACTTTACGGCGGATGGTGATATCATTGGCCTCTTCTTGCAGGATGGTCTGACGCACCAGCTGCTGGGTGATGGTAGAAGCCCCTTCGACCCGGTTGGTGGTCAGGTCGACATAGATGGCACGGGCAATACCGTAGTAATCCACCCCTTTGTGTTGATAGAAACGCTCGTCTTCCACCGCCACCGTAGCATTAAAGACATAGGGAGAAACCCTGTCCGAAGTCACCGGGGTCCGGTCGAAGTAGTAAAGCTCTGCCAACAGCGTCGCACCATCAGCTGCCCAGATGCGAGTCTTACCCTCGGTATTGTAGTCAGCAATGCCATCAATGCTCGGCAAATCTACCAGCCAGGACTGAAACAACGAATACAGCCCAGCACCGGTTAGCCCAGAGATACCAAGAATCACAACTAGGACGATTATCAGGGTAAACCGGCCGATATGCTTCTTCGGCTGTTTGCGCGCCCGTTTCTTTCGAGAAGACATCTCTACCTCCATTGTCCCTTGAAGCCTATATTATGCCTCAAAACCGAAAAATGCTTATTTGTGGAGAAGTAAGTGTTTCAAAGATGCCACCAGTTGGTT
>JAIRQI010000168.1 GCA_031256575.1 Coriobacteriales bacterium | reverse complement strand
ATGTCAAGCTGGTTGGTTCAATCATGCCCTACGACATCGACACCAGCCGCACCCAGTACGAAGGCCCCCAATTACTGCGCGACTACATCGACTATGCCATCAACGGAATCCAAACCATCCGCACTGACGAACCAACACCCAGCTCTGAGCACCTTGACCTCGGCATCTCTTTCGAGAAATCTGTCCATGATTTTCTATCTGCACAAGGTTCTAATGTGGATACAAACGTTGGTTGTTCGGGCTACCGCATCGACCTTGCGCTTCGCCACCCAGACTACCTGGGTAGCTATGCTATCGGTATCGAATGTGATGGCTTGGCGTATGGGCAAGCCCGGACTGCCCGTGACCGCGACCGACAACGGCAATCGGTGCTTTCGAGCATGGGTTGGCAACTGTATCGCATCTGGTCCACTGATTGGATAAAGGACCCTCAGGCTGAAGGAGCTCGGCTGATAGAAGCAATCGAGGATGCTTTTACCAACCATCGCCTGCAGCAGATTTCCGGTGTCTTGACTCCGCCGGTTGCCAATCTGACTGACTCTGAAGAGCCAGCAACTGCTTCTGGGAGTCCTTCATTGGATTCTGGGGAGCTGGAGACCGCTTCTGAGAAGCTGGCTTTTGATTCTGGGGAGCTGACGACCGCTTCTGTGAGTCCTGCTCTTGATTCTGGAGAGCCGGCAGTCACCGAGCCACCAGCCAACCCAGCCGCCGCAGTGTCACCAGCCAGCCCAGCCGCTGCAGTGCCACTGACAAGCCAAGTCGATGCAAAACCCTTGATAGACCAACCAGCCTTGGATTATCTAGAGATAACTACCCGCACAGATTCATCTCTACCGCAAAGCAGGTTCATCGGACAGTCAGCAGACCGGATACCTATCGAAGACTTTCAGCGCATCATGTTGGCAATTGTTGCGGAGTCCTATGGCCTTGACCAGGAAAGCCTATTTCGGATGACAGCTCGTTGTTATGGTTGGCAGCGCCGGGGAAGCTTAATCAATGGACGGCTGGCTCAAGCTTACAACCTGTTGATACGAACTGGTAAGCTACGCGAGATAGAGGGTAAGATTTCTCTGGTTGAAGATTCCTAATCCAGTTAATAGTTTACTTTTTCTCAGCAATCCTGCTCATCCAGACAAAAAAGACGATGGCAATAGCTTCAACAAGACACGCGAATACAATAATCACACTGACTAGGCCCAAGTCATATAACCATCCCATCAAAGCTGCGCCAATCAGCAGTGCTAAGCCATAACCAGTATTGAACATGCCAAAGCTGGTCCCCCGTTTATAGTAGGGTGTGATGTCGGCGATTGCCGAACGCATGATTGCTTCATGGGCTCCCATAATTAAGCCGAACAGCATCATGCCGATAACAATCATCCAAATCGAAGAGCCTAGCGTTAAGAACGGCAGTAACAAAGTCATTGCAGGAATCACTGCTAAGACAGTCAACCCAGCGGTCTTACTACCCGACTTCTGGTTACGATTGTCATAGGCTTTACCAAACACCAGAGCAGCTCCGGCATCGATAGCCATCGCCCCGGCATATAACAGTGTGATATTGCCATCGCTTAGCAGGTTGGTGGCTTTCAGGTGGTAGCCGATGATACCGAAGCTAACAAATCCCAGGGTGCAGAAGAAGGTGAAGGCAGTGTAGACCCAGAAAATCTTTGGTAAACGCTCCGAGCGAAATTCGCGGATCTTCTTGTTCTCATCCAGCCCTTCGCGTTTGAAGCGGCGGTAGACAAAGAATAAAAAGACCATCAATGCCAGATAAGGAATGACCAACAGACGATAACTGAGTTGATACTCGACCAGACTGTTGTTCTTGAATATAAAGAATACTAAGGTGAAGATTAACGGACCGACAAAGGCTCCCAGTTGGTCTAAGGCTTCCTGTAAGCCAAAAGCAAAACCGGTCCCGACCTGGTCTTCTGCAACTCCAGATAAAATCGTGTCTTTAGCCGGGTTGCGCAGGGACTTACCAATTCGTTCGACCAAGATTAAACTGATCAGAATTGGCCAGTCAAATGTCAGCCCAATTAAGGGCACCACAATCAGCAAGCCATATCCTAGGAAGATGAACAGCCAGTGTCGTCCGCTTTTATCCGATAAAACTCCAGCAATCAAACGTAGAAAATAACCGATGAACTCGCCAATACCAAAGACCAACCCGACTTGGGCAGCACTGATACCAATCAGGTTGAAGTACTGGCTGTTAGCACTGCGAGCGCTCTCGTAGACCATGTCACCCAGCATGGCAATGATACCGAACAACACGATGACCAAAATCACCGATGAACGTTTCGAGCGTGGGTTCGGCATGGTTTTCTCCCCAGTTCGTTTTACAGCAGTACCACTTCTCAGATGCTGCTTAGATTACTCTCGCTCTTTAATTGGGTAACGTAGCACGGTTCTCAGTTTTTCCGGAGCAGTCTTACGGGGATCAGCAATGTATATCTCGTGATGTCGGCGTTCATCATTAAGGTCAATCAGGTATCCAGAGTCTGTGGCAAAAGCCAGCATCTGTTTAATGGTAGCTGGCTCATCATCATATGAGCCAATGTGCATCACCTGAACACAAAGCCCCTCAGTGATGGTTTGCAGACGCGCCCAATCCAGATTGAGCTTTGGTTTCTTTTTAGCCAGAGCCTGTTTGGCGGCAGCCAGCTCTGTTTCACCGACAAAGTCGGGCTGGCGAATCAAAGCGGTCCACTCTAGCTGGTCTTTATTCAGTGGAGCTGTGTTCTCTAAGCTGTCGTCCGGGGTACTCCATAAGCCTTCCAGAGGTGGCACTACATATTCCATGACTGTCTTATTAGCCATCTTGATCGCATATGACAAGCCGTACAATATCTCTATCGCCTCAGCATACGACTCAGAAGTATTTGGGTCACCTGAACCGTCGATAGCGATGAAAGTCATTGGTAAGACGTCGATAATCACCGGTGCTGTTGGGGGTTGGTATAAAGCTTTGTCAGTCTTCTTGAAATCAATCGCTGCCATTAGCCCTCCTCGTGTTATTGAATTGGTCAACTTATAGCAGGTTACACTTGGAGCCGCAGAGATACAAGCAAGATATCTGCTGGACGAAGAGCCGGGTTTCGTATATCATAACGTCCGCTGCTGTTGCAGTCAGACGATGCGGGGTGTTAGCTCAGTTGGTTAGAGCGCTGGCCTGTCAAGCCAGAGGTCGCGGGTTCAAGTCCCGTACATCCCGCCAGAGATTACAAGCCAGAGTGT
>JAIRQI010000160.1 GCA_031256575.1 Coriobacteriales bacterium | reverse complement strand
CATGCTCATTTTAAGACTAATCAGTCTGAGCCCACAGCTTTATCAGCTGAGGATGCAGTGGTTGCTGCTGTTGTCGCTGCTGCTACTCTTCCTGCACAGACTGCACCAGAAGCAAATGCTGCAGCTATGATTGCAGCCAGCGAACCAGCTTCAGCTGCTCCCATCAATGTTACAGCTCCAGCTCCAACTACAGCTCCCGTTGCTGCTCCTCCTCCTGCGGGAGCTCCAGTAACTGCAGCTGCTCCTCCAGCAGCGTCAAGCGCAGTGGCACCTGCTACTGCAGCCGGTTCTGTTGCACGAGCACAGTCATCCCAACCCGTAACACCGGCTCGGCCTCGCAAACGCCAGAATAGAATGCTACGTGGAATCGTGATGTTCGTAGTCTGGATTGTGGTAATCGCAGCGATGGTGGTTGCTGCCCTGATGATTTCTGCCTGGTTGACTGGCTTCAAATATGAAAATGGTTTCCCAGATATGTTTGGGATGATTGAGTGGATCAGGCAGAACTACAGCCTACCTTTCTGAGCCCGGGTTCATCAGGATTAGTACGTTTATCCCTGATAAAACCCTCGCAAAGCCTTAGCGAAGCTCTGAGCATAGACACTCCCGGTGGCGTGGTAGTCGTTGACAGGGAAGTTATAATCCAGTAATATTCAAAGGCTCGTGCGCACAGCCCTGTGTGTGCGTGAGCATGCAGCTTGAAAAACGCATCAATGTTCCAGCACTTGGGGGTGTGCCCGAGTGGTTAAAGGGGACGGGCTGTAAACCCGTTGGCTACGCCTACTGCGGTTCGAATCCGTGCGCCCCCACCATCTGCTGGTCGTCAGAGGCTGACCTGTGTCAGGTTTCTTAACAGTGAAGTATTCTCAGCAGTAGGGTCGGCAGAGCTAGGGTTTCTCCACAAAAGAGGTCACCCAAAGTAAAAATTCCGCTGCTGAGGTTTTCTCCACATTATGTAGACCTATTGGGAAAGCTGCTGATTGACCAGCAAAAACACCTTGTAGGGTGCCGCCCATATAGCTCAGTCGGTAGAGCACTTCCTTGGTAAGGAAGAGGTCACCGGTTCAAGTCCGGTTGTGGGCTCCATTAAGGCGGTGTAGCTCAGCTGGTCAGAGCACACGGTTCATACCCGTGGCGTCATTGGTTCAAATCCAATCACCGCTACCATCGAGACCCGAGCGTGTTGGCTTATCTGCCGCGCGCCAGTTAACTGCCACGACCAAGCGAAAAGGTAACACTGGCAAGTTAGAAATGTACAGTTTGAAGCGATACCGCCCTGGCAGGGCAAGAGCAAGCGCCCTGAAAGGGCCGACGATCCAAGGAGGATTAGCAAATGGCAAAAGCAAAGTTTGAGCGCAGTAAGCCACATGTCAACATTGGCACCATCGGTCACGTCGACCATGGTAAGACCACCCTTACTGCAGCCATCTCAAAGGTATTGTCTGAGAAGGGTTGGGCGGACTACACTCCATTCGACCTGATTGACAAGGCCCCTGAAGAGCGTGAGCGCGGTATTACCATCAATATCGCCCACATCGAGTACGAGACCGAGACCCGCCACTATGCCCATGTGGACTGCCCCGGCCATGCCGACTACGTCAAGAACATGATTACCGGCGCGGCGCAGATGGACGGCACCATTCTGGTAGTTGCGGCAACCGACGGCCCGATGGCCCAGACCCGCGAACACATTCTGCTGGCCCGTCAGGTCGGCGTTCCCTACATCGTCGTCTACCTGAACAAGTGCGATATGGTCGATGACGAGGAGCTGCTGGAACTGGTTGAGATGGAAGTTCGCGACCTGCTCTCTTACTACGAGTTCCCAGGCGACGATACCCCGGTCATCCGCGGTTCAGCCTTGAAAGCCCTGGAGGGGGATGAGGACGGAGTCAGGAGTATCTGGGAGCTGCTGGATGCTGTTGATAGCTTTATCCCGACTCCGGTACGCGATACCGAAAAACCATTCCTGATGGCAGTTGAAGATGTCTTCACGATTACCGGACGCGGCACTGTTGCTACCGGTCGTATCGAGCGCGGCACCATTCATGTCAACGAAGAGGTAGAAATCGTCGGCATCCGGGAGACCTCCAAGACCGTCTGCACCGGCGTCGAGATGTTCAGAAAGATTCTCGACCAAGGCGAAGCTGGCGATAATGTCGGCATCTTGCTGCGTGGAGTAAAGCGTGAGGAAATCGTTCGCGGCCAGGTTATCTGCAAGCCGAAGAGCGTTACTCCGCATACCGAATTTGAAGGTCAGGTCTACGTTCTGACAAAAGAAGAAGGTGGCCGCCATACTCCCTTCTTCACCGGTTACCGTCCGCAGTTCTACTTCCGTACCACCGATGTCACTGGCGTTGCCTATTTGCCCGAAGGCATCGAGATGGTCATGCCTGGCGACAATGTCTTGATTCGCGGTGAGTTAATCAACCCGATTGCCATGGAAGACGGCCTGCGTTTCGCCATCCGTGAAGGTGGACGTACCGTCGGCTCCGGCCGTGTGACGAACATCATCAAGTAGTAATCGATTTTCTTATCAGACCCGGTGTCTTTAGAGGCACCGGGTTTTAAAAGAAACTTAAGGAGCAGTAATGCGCACATTGGTCACCTTGGCGTGTACTGAGTGTAAACGCCGGAATTACACGACCAAGAAAAATAAGCAGACCACTCCCGATCGTGTGGAGTTGAAGAAATACTGCAAGTGGTGTAAAACCCACACCGCTCATCGAGAGACTCGATAAGAGACAAGCAGGCCAGTAGCTCCAATGGTAGAGCGGCGGTCTCCAAAACCGTTTGTTGGGGGTTCGAGTCCCTCCTGGCCTGCCAGAGATGGTCGACACTTGTGGGTTGTACTAAATAGGGGCGGCTTAGTGTGAGTGACAGGAAACTAGATGGCTGAAGAAGTAAAGAACAAGCAAGCGGCTGACA